>DATIKP010000062.1 GCA_035477455.1 Atribacteraceae bacterium | reverse complement strand
TGCGGATCAACTACCGAATCTTCCTTTGGGAAAATCAGCGGTTCGGACAGTGTGTTCTCTTGTGCGGAATAGAAAATCACAGTCCTGTCCAGCAGTTTTACCAATTGATGCGCGGTTTCACTCAAAATATCTGACTGATCTTTCGCTTGCTGTAATTTCCGGCTTGTTTCCAGAAGCACCTCAGTACGATAAGCCTTTTGCGCTGATTGTTTGGCCTGCTCCTTAATCCGCTTGGTTAGCGTGCCGGTGATGAGGGCAGCCAATAACATGACCAGAAAGGTAACCGGATAGCCTGCCCCATATACCTGAAAAGAAAAACGGGGGTCGGTGAAGAAAAAATTGAACACAAGCACGCTTAAAACAGACGATATCGCACCGTATATCCTTCCTTTTGTTACAATGGCATTGAGCAGAACGCCAAGAATATAGACAGTGATGATATTTGCTTCACTAAAGCCAAGATAATCAAACCATAGTCCGATCAACGTGCAAACAATCAAAATCCCTATGGATTTAACTGTGTCAGCCAGTGATAACCCCGAAGGTTTTCTTAATCTGAGAGCTCTGATATGGAAGGATGACTGCGTGTCGGGGATAATGTAAATGTCAAGGGTTGGGGTAAGCGTTGTCAGCTTATCCACAAAATTGATTTTTTTAAACCATCTCTTTATGTGGCTGGAGCGCCCCATGACGATTTTTGAAACGCGGCTTGTTTTGGCATATTCTGCTATCTGCGCTGGGACGTCCTCACCATACACAGTCACAATTTGTGCGCCGAGCTGTTCGGCCAGTCTTAGGTTTTCTCTCAGAGTGATCTTGTTTTTACCCTCCAATTCCTGTGTTTCCGGCGTTTCTACAAACAGCGCCGTAAATGCACCGTGAAAAGCATCCGCCATTCTCGCCGCTGTACGGATAACCTTAGCGTTAGAGGGAGCTGACGAAAGGCAGACTAAAATATGTTCATTGGTATAGGGAATACTGTTTTTTAAGAGCTCACTGTTTTGCACCGCAACCCTGTTGACCTGGTCTGCCGTGCGACGCAAGGCAATTTCACGCAGTGCAATCAGCTTTTCTTTCGTAAAAAAATTGGAAAGCGCTCGTTGCGCCTGCTCTTCCCGGTAGATTTTTCCCTTATTCAGGCGGTCAATCAGGTCGTCAGGTTCGATATCTACAAGTTCAATTTGATCGGTACTATCGAATACGCTGTCCGGTATGCGTTCGCGTACAGAAACACCGGTGATGGACGCTACAACATCATTCAGGCTTTCAATATGCTGAACGTTAACGGTGGTATAAACATCGATTCCTGCGCGCAGCAGTTCTTCGACATCCTGATATCTTTTTTTGTGGCGGCAGCCTTCGGCATTCGTGTGAGCCAGTTCATCCACTAGAATAAGCTCCGGCCTTCTCCGGATAGCGCAGTCCAGATCAAATTCCTTTAACATGACGCCTTTATAGGATATTTCCAAAGGAGGCAAAGACTCCAACCCATTTAAAAGAGCCATCGTTTCCGGTCGGGCATGGGACTCAATGTAACCGGCAACCACATCAATGCCGTCTTTTTTAGCTTCATGGGCGTCATTGAGCATGGTATAGGTTTTGCCGACACCTGCCGCATAACCGAAGTAGACTCTCAGCCTGCCGTGCTTTTTCCCAGCCGGCATGGTGGAAAGCTGTTCAAGCAGGGAATCGGAATCCGTTTGCTTAATTACCATTTAAATACGCCCCTTTCTTCATAAATTTCTTTTGTAAAAATATTATAACATAAATAAAATCAACATTGTGTTATGTTTTTCCCCACAACATTAAGTGTGTCTGGCAAAATAAAAGTATAGAGAGTGGCAATTAAAAATGCATAAAGGGTAGCAAAAAAAAGGAGCCACCCGGTAGCGTCCTGAACAATACCCCCTTGAGGTAACGAACTCGGGAGGCAGAGAAAGGATAGAGCCACCCTCAAAACTTGGGTATAACCAAATAAAAGTAGCTGGCCTATCCTCAGGGGAAATTCAAGTATCACCAGATAATCACCTCGATCCCCAAAGAAAGGATACCCCCATGGGAAAAGTAAAGCCCGTTAATGAGGAATGGTCAAGGGAAACGCACTAAACCGATGGCCTCAACCCGAAAATCCGCGTTCCCCGGAGCGAGTTCCAAGGTCTCTCCCCCCGACGATGACCGGCGGAAGGCCCGCTGGTCGGAGGAATTCACCATTTGGAGAACAAGAGATCTCTTCCGGAAACGCTACCTCTCTTGGTGGGGGAGTCTCCCTGCCTACCCGCAGGAAGGAGAGGACCGGTGTCTTGGTGATCAGCAGAGTCTGTCAAGGATGGGAAAAAGACCCTTTGGAGCGGCAGGACAGCTACCGGGAGACCGAACTAATCCCGGAAAGAGGGGATTTTGGATCTGAAACAGCCTGGTCTGGTCAAAGGTCCGCACTGTGCGGGGGGAGAGGGGACTTGGGGGGGTTCCGGAAAACCCTCCTCCCGGTCTTGACAAAACCCGCCCCCAGCTTGGGAGGCCCAGGACCGGCAAGGTGCTCCACCGGCTCCCGGAAGTATCCCGGGTAAGCCTGCTCAATATGGTTCTTAAGCTCTTTCTTCGTGCCGGGAAACGGTAAAAAAGACGGGGGAGGGAGTTTTCCGGTTACAGGGGTAGCGGAAGGGAGGCAATTCGTCGAGGGAATTCGCCCGAGGGAGGACGCCGCCTGAGGTCATACCCAACATTGATTTTGCTGCAAAAACTCATTTCAGCGAGGCCCCGTTGCCATCAGCCCCGCCTCATCTGGCATTTTCTCACACGCATCAATGACCACGTCTGGTTGCAGTGATGCTGAAAAGGCCATCCTTGGCCTTTTTACTTCGAAGATGCGGTGATTTCGGCGGCTGATTTAGGCAACTTAGGCCCAGGCTTCCTTCGTTCTTTTGCAGCAAAATTACTTATGGCAGTAGCATCACCATTTGACATTATCTCCCGACTTGTTCAAGCAATATACTCTCCAAGGCGCCTTAGACAAACTCAATATCATTGAATGCTTTACTGCTCCAGGCCAAGAACTACGGGTCGGGGAGATGCTTGAGAAACAGAAGGCAATCTATCGCGCCCTCGACGTACAACTACCTGCCTCGTTATGAGTTGGCGGGAATCCAGGTTTTTATCATCCCCCATCTCGCGGGTTTGAAGACAATGGCTTATTGATTAATTTTTCTATTTTGCGCAAGACTTCAGATATTAGGGCCGTTGAAGAGCTATACCTGATCATCGAGTCTCGTCTTGGCGACTTTTCAGAGTTTCTCTCCTTCATCAAAAAAAATTCTGATCGATCCCGCGTCATATGATTTTACCTTGATATGAGAGAGTTTCCTCGCTCATGAAATTAGCACTGACAATAAAGGGCGTACTATGCCAGCCGGCGTTAAAAAGGAGTAATGTGCCTCTTTAATTCATCATCACTCGCCTCCAGCACTTCTTTTTCCCTTTCATAGAAATACTCGGCGGTGGTTCTGACCAGAGCATCCAAAAGATCCGGGTCGGTCCGTCCCCACATGGCCGGATAGGGATCCCCGCCCGGACCGAGCGGCTCCGGAGTGAGAAAACAACGGGGGTTGTTGTACCCGATACAATAAAGGGCCATGATGATCAGATCGATATCCAGGAATCCCGTCCCCAGGGCTCCCCGGTGCGTTTCGGCGGTATGCAGGTTGGTCAGCCGGTGACCGTACTCGACCAGGGTGACGGGGATGTGATTTTCTCCGACCAGCATATGGTAGAGATCTCCTCCGATATGCTGCACACCCGGGTGATCGATGGCGCGGATCAAGGCCTCCGCTTCGGCGAAGGTGTGGCAGAAGCTCACTTCCGCCGCTCGTACCGGTTCGATGGCCGCCCGGATGTTGTGCTGGAAAAAGAAATCCCCCAAGAGGCGGATGGCATCGGCAGCCCGATAAAACTCACTGTCGTCATATTTCTGGGGACGGCCGACCGCCGCCGGAGAGAAGAGAACGTAGGTTCCTCCCAGTTCGGCGCATTTTTCGATAGTGCGGCGAAAATAATCGAGAGAACGCTGGGTGATGTGAGGTTTGTTGCTGGAGAGTTCCGACTCGGGAGAAACCATACCACAAACTCCTCCCACCCGGATCCCATAGTCAGCGAGAATTTTGCTGATTTCCGGGACTTTATAGCCCAGGTCCGGCCCGTACCAGTTCCCGTGGAGCTCGATATAACGAACGTTGTACCTGGCCAACCGGGCGCAGGAATCCACAAAAGGTTCCATGCCGAACCCCCAATTGCTCCAGGACAGATTGAGGCGTTGACCCTGTTGTATCTTTCCGGTGAAGTCAGGCTTTTGCCTGATCGCCAGGAACCGATCTATAATTTCCCGGTCTTTCAGTTGGAAATTCTGCAGTTTCATTAGTATCATCCCCTCTATTTGATCGCCCCCATGGTCAATCCCTTGACCAGGTTTTTTTGAACCAGGGCGGTGAACAGGATCATGGGAGCCATGGCCAATACTCCGGCTGCGGCCATATGGCTCCACATGATCCCGGTTTCCCGAATGAAGCCGGTCAGGACCACCGGAACCGTTTGAGCCCGGGTTCCGGTCATGATCAGGGCAAAAAGGAATTCGTTCCAGGAGAAAATGAAAGTGAAGATTCCGGTCGCCGCCATACCGGGGGCCACCAGGGGCAGGGCGATCCGGAAAAAGGTGGCAAAGGAGGAACAGCCGTCTACCAAAGCGCTCTCCTCAATCTCCCGGGGGATTTCCTGGAAGAAACTTCTGAGGAGCCATACCGCAAAGGGAATGTTGAAGGTACAGTAGGCGATGATCAACGAGAGTTGGGTATCCAAAAGTCGTAAGTTGCGCAAGAGGATAAAGATGGGAATCACCGCAGCGACCGGAGGGGTCATCCGGATGGAGAGAATCCAAAAGGACAAGTCTTTTGCCCGACGAAACCGGAAGCGAGTCAGACCATAGGCAGCCATTGACCCCACCAAAAGAGCCACTAGCGTAGACACTGTCGCGACGATCAGACTGTTGGTCAGATTCCGGGCAAAGGGAACCAGGTGGAAGATCTCCCCGTAGTTCGTGAAAACCGGTTGAAAAATCCATACCGGAGGAAACCTCAGGGCATCCAGATTAGTCTTGATGGAGGTTAGAAAAAGCATGAACGGCGGAAACAGGACAAAAACAAAAACAATAACACTTATTATACCCAGGATCCAGTTGACCGTTTTGATTTTCGGTCGATGCTTCCTCATCTCTCTTCACCTGCCCGGTAATATTTAAGGAAGATTTGAGTGATTACAAACAATATGGCGAACAAAAGCAAGGACATGGCTGCCGCCCGACCCATGTGAAAAAACTTGAATCCAAACCGGTAAGTATAGAAGCTCAGGACTTCCGTGGTCATCCCCGGACCTCCCCCGGTAAGGATGAAGATCAGGTCGAAGATCTTGAAGGCATCCATGATCCGTAAAAGCAAAGCCACGATGATGGTGGGGAGCAGGAGGGGAAAGGTGATTAGCCGAAAAGTCTGGAGGGTGGTCGCCCCGTCCACGACCGATGCTTCATATGGTTCCCGGGGCAACGCCTGGAGACCGGCAAGGAGAATCAGGGCCATGAAAGGAGTCCACTGCCAGATGTCGGCCATGATCACTGAAGGAAGGGCCAGGGAAGGATCTCCCAGCCAACTGAGAGGCCGAAAGCCAAACAGACTGAGGAAATAATTGATGGTCCCCAATTCCGGATTGTAGAGCAAACGCCAGATGATGCCGACCACCACCGGGGTCATGGTGGTGGGAATGACCAGGACGGTTCGGAGAAAACCAACCCGCTTCAAAGGCCGATTGAGCAGAAGGGCAATTACCAATCCCAGCAGGAATTGTATACCGACCGCCAGGATAACGTAAATTAAGGTGACCCGCAGCGAGGTATAAAAATGGGGGTCATGAAGGAGGGCCTGAGCGTAGTTCCGCAAGCCCACAAAGCGCCAGTCGCCACCACGCATCAGGTTCCACTCGGCAAAACTTAAAGCCCAGGAATAGACCATGGGGAAAATAACAATAAACAAAAGAATAAACACAGCCGGCCCGATAAAAAGCAGAGGGGCAAATTTTTCTAAGTTACGCTTCATCATCCACTCCCATCCAGAGAACTCCCCGCGTCAGGAACGACGCGGGGAGTTCAGTACGAATTGGCTTATTCGAGGTAACCCCAGGCTCGCAGGATTTCCCCGAAACGGGTATTGGCATCATTTAGCGCGGTTTGTGAATCCTTGATTCCAGTCATCGCTTCAGAAATGGCCACTTCCAGAGCATCGGCCAGTTCTGTGTAGGCCGCGATCCGGGGACGACCTCTGGCAATCGGCAGCGAGGCCAACATGCCTTCATATTCTACGAAACGGGCGGCCAATTCCGGATTCTGAAGAGAGGAAAAACGGGAACCCGGCTGCGAGTGAGCCAGTTTTACTTCCATTTCCGGCGAGGTGGCCCAGACGATGAATTCCCAGGCCGCTTCTTTGTGACGGGCATCCACCGGAATCATGAGACCCCAACCCCCGAAGGTGGGAGTGCGAAGGATGGTGCCATCAGGCTGCATAACCCCTGGAATCAGGGTGAAATTGAATTTGTCCACGATCACCGATTGAGCCGGGTCCTGAGCCAACGGCGCCGAGTTCTGCCACTGGAGATTCATGGCCGCCATCCCCTGGGCAAAGGCAGCGGCATTTTCTGCCCAGTCATAGGTCAGAACGCCCTCAGGAGCATAGGGAATCAGGGTCTGGAAATAGTCCAGAGCCGCTACCGCTTCCGGGCTGTTGATCGTCGGATTGAAGTTTTCATCATACCAGTCTCCACCGAAAGACCAGAGCATGTTGTTATAGGTGCATTGAGCTTGTACGCCCCGGCGGCCCATAAAGGTGATCCCGACCATGTTGCGCTCAGCCAGCGTCTCGCTAAGCATGGCCGCCATATCCCGCAGTTCGTCCCAGGTCTGGGGCGGGGTCAGGCCGAGTTCTTCGAATATATCGGTCCGGTAGTGCAGACCAAACACCGCCTGAATGAAGGGAAGTCCGTACACTTTTCCTTCCCACATGCCCTGTTCAGCCAGGACCGAGGGAATAAAATCGTCCAGGGCTAAAACGTCCGGGTTGGTGTTGGCGATGAAATCGTCCACCGGTATAACCCAGCCAAGGCCGGCATACTGTCCGACCCACACGCAGTCGACATGAACCACATCATAAACACCGGTCCCCGCAGCCAGCGAAACGGCTTGCTTCTCCTGCAATGTCGAATAGGGAAGAATTTCGATGTTGACCCTGATGCCAGTCAATGCTTCGAATTCGGGCAACAATTCTCGAATCGCGTCGGCGCGGGGTTCGGCCACCATGGCCACATTGATGGTCTGTCCGGCAAATGGTTTTTCAGCATAGGAAGCAAACTGGAATGCTCCAGCCATCGCAGTGACTCCAAGCACTAAAGCGAACATGACAAATAAAACAACTAACTTTTTCACGATTGTCAACCTCCCTTATTTTTTGGAGAAAACTCCCTTTTGAAGACAACGAAACTACCTGACACTTACCACCCATTATTCTTCTCGTACATCACCTCCCATATTCATAATCGGTAAAAGGGTCATAGAGCCAGGCTTTCCAAAATCCACCCTGATTCCTGAAGCTCTTTTCCATCCTCCGTTATTCTCCTCTCCCCTCGAGAAAAAACCTAAATCGCCGTCCACCCTCCATCGACATTCAAGACCTGGCCGGTGACCATGTTCGACGCCTCAGAGGCAAAAAATACCACCGGACCGACCAACTCCTCCAGTTTTCCGGGCCTTCCCAGAGGAATCTTCCATTTCAGGTATTCCTTAAATTCCGAGTTTTCCAATAGCGGACGGGTCATGTCGGTCATGAAATAAGTCGGCGCGATCGCGTTCACCAGAACGTTATATTTCGCCCATTCCGCGGCAAGAGTCCGAGTCAGCTGGATGACTCCACCCTTGCTGGCGCAATAAGAGGTAGCGTAATCCAAGGGATGAAAGAGTCCTCTCTGACCGACTACGGAAGCGATATTGATGATCTTTCCCGTTCCCTGGCCGACCATCTTTCTCCCAACTGCCTGGCAACAGAGAAAAACTCCCTTCAGGTTGACGTCGAGGACCTCATCCCAATCGGCCTCGGACATCGACAGGGCATCGCTGCGTCTGGTGATCCCGGCACAGTTGACCAAAATATCGATTCTCTCGAAAACCTCGCAGATCCGTTCAACGGTTGATTCGACCTCGGATTTTTGGGTAACGTCCGTTGCGAACGCGACCGCCCGAGGACTGCCAGGACGACCTTGCAGTTCGGCAACCAACTTTTCCGCACTGGGAAAATCCTTATCGATGATCGCGACTTTCGCACCAAACGAAGCAAGCGCCAGGACCATCTGTTTCCCGAGACCTTTACCGCCCCCGGTGACTGCAGCAACCTTGTCCTGCAGACTAAATACATTCACGTCACTTCCACCTTGATATGTTTCCATTGAAGATAGGCCTCCAACCCGTAATGCTCCTTCATTTCACGGCACCCAAGGTTAATCCTCTAACCAGATATTTTTGTACAATGAGAGCTAAGACCAGTATTGGAACCGCTGCCATCACGGCACCAGCAGCCATCCTCTCCCATTCAATCCCCATAAACCCAATATAGCTATGGATGGTCACAGGGAGTGTTTGAGAGAATCTCCGAGTAAGGATTAACGCGTAAAAGAATTCATTCCAGGAAAAAATAAAGCAGAGGATGGTAGACGCCACGACTCCAGGAATTGAGAGAGGAAGGGCGATGTGGGCAAACGCTCCAAGGTCCGTGGCCCCGTCTACCAATGCTGCCTCCTCCAGTTCTGAGGGGATATCCCTGAAAAAGCTCCTCATCAACCACACGACAAAAGAAAGATTAAAGGTGAGATACACAATGATCAGAGCCATATGTGAATCCAATAGCCTCAAATCCCTGAATATAAGGAAAAAGGGGATTATTACGGCTATAGGAGGAGCCATTCGGGTGCTTAAAATCCAGAACATGACCTTGTCCTTGTGACGGAAATGAAACCTGGCCAATGCATAGGCGGCAGGTGTCCCAACCAGCACTGAGAGGAAAACGGTTGATATACTTATAATTAAACTATTCATAAAATTCCTGGGAAACGAACCGCCTGACAATACAGTTGCATAATTATCCAGAGTTGGTCGAAAAAACCAAACAGGTGGAATACTGATCGCCTCAAGCCTTGTTTTCAAAGACATGGTAACGATCCAGTAGACTGGAAAGAGAAAAATGATAAGCATTACAATAATAATTATATACAGATAAATATCACTACTCTTCTTTCTTTTAGACATATTTTACTCCTTTTCAGGAATGAGTTTGGTATATAATATACATAATATATTCATAATAACAACCATTAAAATAGCGATCGCTGAGCCCCGTCCCATGTCAAAAAAGTTAAAGGCTATTAGGTGGGCGTAGAGACTCACTGTTTCGGTGGCGATACCCGGTCCCCCTTCGGTCATGATAAAAATGGTATCAAACCACTTAAACCCATCAATGGTTCTCAGAAGAAGCGCCACTAAAATGACCGGTTTCAAGAGTGGAATACTGATATTAATAAAGACTTGTAAAGGAGATGCTCCATCTATGGCAGACGCTTCGTAGGGTTCAACGGGTAACGATCTCATACCGGAATACAAGATCAAAGCGAATAAAGGTGTCCATTGCCAAACATCAGCCAAAACAACGGAAAAAAGAGCCAGTCTTCCCGCTCCAAGCCAGGGCTGTGAAGGAATTGAAAGGAACCCAATTAAATAGTTAACAATCCCCAACGTGTAATCATACATTAAACGCCAGGTCAATCCGACCACGACCGGAGTGACCACCATGGGGATTAGGAAAAACGGCAAGAAGACACTTCCCCTTTTCAGCTTGTTCAAGAGCGAAGCGATGATATATCCAAAAACAAGTTGAATCAAGAGACCATATAAAACAAACTGAAAGGTTGTTTTGAGAGAATGCCAAAAACGGACATTCGTTAAAAGCCACGCGTAATTCTCTCCCCCGACCCAAGGTTTTCCAACTTCTGGATTGGTAAGATTATAAAAGCGGAAACTATTACCAATACTGACTATAAAGGGATATACAGAAACGCAGAGCAGAATAATCAAGGCCGGTAGAAAGAGAATCAAAAAACTTCTTTTTTGTAAAACCATCTATGGTCACTCCTTCAATGAACGGGGTCAAAAGGCCAATCACTGGAAGATACCTTTTGACCCCTTGGCAGATTAATGATTATCGAGAGTCGTTGTCCTTATCCCTTATCTATAGTATCCAGCCCGTTCCAATACAGAATACATTTCATCATAAGCCAACTTCATGGCATCTTCAACGCTCACTTCACCGGTTACCGTTCGGGATATTTGGGTTCCAATGATCTCGCACAGTTCCGGAAATTCAGGAATGCGGGGCATATATTCCGGATTCGCGAGAGTCAATGCTTCCAAAATGACCGGTACACCCGGGAACGCATTCATGAACTCCTCGCTGGCCATGGCAGAAACGCTTGTGATGCCGGTATTGTTGCCCTCGATCATGGTTCTAACCTGGATTTCTTTGCTGGTCATCCACTGTAAAAAGAGCCAAGCCGCGTCGATATTCGTTGAATCAGCATTGATCGCCATACCAGCGGTAAACAGATGGGAGGCATACCTTTCTGTCACCGGTCCATAGGGTCCTGCCGGAGCCAAGGCATATCCGACGTCTCCCACGATTTGGGAAAGGTTCGGATCTTCGATACGACCTACGAAGTCGGAAGCATCAAAAATCATTGCACATTGTCCGGTAACGAAAATATTCTGTACTTCCAACCAGCTGTATCTCGATACGTCCGGGGGCCCGTAATTTTTGAGGATATCGGAGAACCATTCAACACCGGCAATAAACTCGGGGCTGGTGACTCCGGGTTTGTTCTCTTCATCAAGCCACTCACCACCATGTACCCAGGTCCATGATGTAGAGATAATGGGATTGTCTTCTCCCCGGATCGCCCGCATGGCGATACCAAAGAAGTTATTCGCTTTGTCAGTCACTTTCGCTGCCACATCGGTCATCTGAGCGGTTGTTTCGGGAACGGCAATCCCCATTTCCTCAAATACATCCTGTCTATACATGAGAATCCCGACATGTCCGTAATACGGCAATCCCCAGAGCTTTCCATCATACTTGAGCGCATCGAGATAAATCGGGGCGAAATCTTCACAATAGTATTCAGATTTCTGGTTGGCCAATAGGTCATCCAAAGGAACGACGTAGCCTGCCCGAACATATCGTGCGGTCTGCCAACCATCCAAAAGGAAGATATCGTACGCACCTGTTCTTGCAGCAAGGTCGGCGATGACTTTTTCCCGCAAAACGGGTTCCGAGTAAACCTCCCAATTCACCTTGATTCCATATTCTGCCTCAAATTCTGGAATCAACGCTTCAATCGCCCGCGCTGTAGCTGTATCCCAAGTTATCGCCGAAATCTCGACCCCCTTAAAGTCACTCTGGGCAAATCCGACCGAAACTATTGCCAATACAACGGTCACCAGGGACACTAAACCGACAGACCATTTATACCGCATTGTCTATTCCTCCCACTTATTTTTTTTGAACTAACCTGATTCCACTACGGAGATGCTGCGGCCGATTTCGTAAAACAAGGTCATTTTCCCCTCACATCACCTCCACCTTGATATGTTTCCATTGAAGATAGGCCTCCAACCCGTAATGGCCCAGTTCGAGGCCTATTCCACTCTCTTTCCATCCGGCGTACGGCGCATAGAGGCTGTCCGGATTGATATTATTGATGGCCACGTTTCCCCATTCCAGGTTTTCCGCCGCATAGGCGGCTTTCTTCATATCCGAGGTATAGACGTAAGCGACCAGACCATAGGGAGTATCGTTGGCTTTGTGGAGGACTTCTTCAAGATCGGTGAAGGAATCGATGGCCACTATGGGTCCGAAGGGTTCCTCGGCGATCACTTTCATGTCCGGGGTGACATTGGCCACGACCGTGGGTTCGAAATAAAACCCCCGGGCATATTTCGGGCCGGCGGGCTGACGCCCGCCACACAGTATCTTTCCACCTTTTTCCCGGGCATCACGCACGAACGCTTCCATTTTTTCCACTCCGTCGCGGTTGACCATCGGTCCCAAATCAGGAGCCGGCTCATCGAAAGCGTCACCCAGTGTCAACTTGCGGGTTTCCTCGACAAAGGCGCCCAGGTAAGAGTCAAGCACACTGTGTTCAACATAAATCCGGTTCACCGAGTTGCAGATCTGGCCTGAGTTGCGAAACGCCCGCTTAACTCCGTCTTTGACCGCCCGCTTTAGATCCGCGTCGGCAAAGACCAGAAGCGGGGAATGACCGCCCAGTTCCAGCATCAGCCGTGTCACGGTCTGAGCCGAGGATTTTATGAATTTTTTCCCGGTTTCGGTCGAACCGGTCAAGGCAATCAGGCGGACCAGGGGGTTGGCGAAAAATTCCCCCCCCACCACCGTGTTATCACCACTGATCACGTTGAGCACGCCTTCCGGAAATCCGGCTTCGTTACAGGCCCGGACAAACTCGATCGTGGACAGGGGTGTCTCCCGGGAGGGTTTCACGATCACCGTACATCCGGCGGCCAGGGCCGGGGCCAGTTTCCAGGATATGAGACTCACCGGATAATTCCAGGCGGCGATGGCCGCCACAACACCAAGCGGTTGGCGAATGGCGATGCTGCGTAAATTACTCGCGTTATGAGGTGGAACCTCTCCAAGGATGTTCACCCCCAGACAGCCGTAATATTCGAGGCAGTCCGCCGCCCCCAGAATTTCTTTTTTAGCGTCTCCTCGTGCCTTCCCCTGTTCCCGGGCCAGAAGATCGCCGATCTCACCGGATTGCCGGCGAACTGAATCCGCGGCTTTGAATAAAAGACGACACCGATCCATCGCCAGCATCTTCGACCAACGCTTGAATGCCCGGTGGGCACCCTCAATCGCCTGTTTTACCTGGCTTTCCGTTGCTTTGGTTACCGTCGCGAATATTTCTCCATTGGACGGGTTCTGTACCTCAATAACCCCGTCGCCATCTTCCCATACCCCGTTAATCAATGATTTGCAATGAAGCATCGTAGCCTTCCTTTCTCACTTCAGTCCATCGTCGCTGTAATGCCGGTATGCTTCCTGGAAAAGATCATGAAAACGGCGGAATCGACTGTAATTCTGGTCGTACACCGGGCACGCTTCCCGAATTGGTGTAAATTCCCGGTTTCGGGTCAACCAGCGAGCGGCGAGACCAGATACGCTCTCCCCGGAGACGGCGGAAAACGTCAACATCGCCGCGCCGACGATACCTCCCTCGGCTTCTTCGAGAGTATACATCGGTTTTCCATAGATATCGGCCTTGATCTGGCACCACAGATCACTTTTTGCCCCACCGCCGATCACCGACATCTCTTTCACCGGCTCACCATAAAGCCTCTCGATTTCCTCAAGACTCATTCGTAAATCAAAACAAACCCCTTCCATCACCGCCCGAGCGAAATGCCCTCGCCGGTGACCGGGCAAAAGGCCGAAGAAGGAACCGCGTGCGTGCGGAGATCCCAAAAGCCGTTCTCCCAGAAGATACGGAAAGTACAACAGTCCTTCCGCTCCCGGGGGAACGGAACCGGCTTCGCCATCGATTTCCCGATATGAGGCCTTATTCCCCTTGCCTCTATCATACAGGGCGTCTTTCAACCATTTCAGGCTTCCCCCGCCGGAATCAAGAATGCCGAAACTGATCCATCCATCAATCGCGTGATGGAGGTTCATCAAGCGCTCGGTCAAAAGCGGTACGGGGGAAAAAATGGACACATCCGCCGCCGTTCCGGTCACATCACAGGAACTTCCATGGCGGGCCATCCCTCCGCCCAGCAAAAGACAGAGCATATCCCCGGCTCCACAGATGACTGGAAGGCCGGGGCGCAATCCCAGTTCAGCCGCTCGTTCCGCCGTGAGATTTCCGATGATCTCCGAGGAAGCAACCACCGGCGGTAGTTTATGCCGGTCAAGTCCGAACAGATCTACCAGATCGGGATCCCATAGCTTCTGTTCCCAGGAAAAAAGAAAGCTACCGGAGGCTTCGGAATAATCAGTGACGAACTCCCCCGTCAGACAATGATTGATGTAGTCTTTGGCAGTCAGGAAATACCGGGTCCCGGCATAGACCTCCGGCTGGTTTACCGCGACCCACCGCATTTTCGGGCCGGTCCAGGCCGGAAGGAGAAGGTTGGCGGTTTTCTGGATTTGCGTAGCGGGCGATATCCGAGTCTCCACTTCGCGGCACAGCGCCGAAGACCGCTTGTCGCACCAAATGGGGACCTGTTCCATAAGTAAGGTTCCCGCTCCGTCAACCGGGATGCAGGCGTGCATCTGGGCGCTGACGCCGATGCCCAGTACCGCAAAGTCAGGATACCCGGCAGTCAACTGCCGGATCGTCCGTCGGGACAGGTCCCACCATTCCGCCGGGCTCTGTTCCGCCCAGCCGGGGCGGGGAGAAGAAAAAGCGGGGTTTCCGCCAGCCATAGCGTGGATCGTCCCGTCCGTCCCCACCAGGGCAGCTCGCACACTCTCCGTACCGACATCCAGAACCAGAACACCCCGCGCTTCGGTCATGTTAACCATCTTTCTTTACGGTCACCCACACGTACACCAGGGGAAGGCCATTGGGATTCTCGGTTCGGTGGAATTTTTCAAAGGGGATATAGACCACGTCACCGGCCTCGATATCGAACCGTTCCCCGGCAATGTCCATGATCCCTTTCCCGGACAATATGTAATATATCTCCTCTTTAGGGGGGTGTTCATGACCCTTGGTGCTGCAGTGCGGATAAATGGTCGTATATCCAACATTGATCAGACCCGATTCGCTCTCCCCGTCCTTTAAAAGCATGATGGTATCCCGCACCACGTTTTCCCCGATTTTCCCCAGAACATCCTGCCAGGTATTACTTCCGGCGTCCGGAGCGACGGCGGCAACATTCCGTTTTTTGATGACAGACAATGCAATGACCTCCTTCAATGTTTTGGCCTTTTTTCCAGATACACTCGATATTCATATCGGTCGGCCCGAATGACCGAAACAACTACTTCAAAGGGGGTACCATCGGCCAGGTAGGTTATCCTAACCGTATGGAACAAGGCAGTCTTATCCGTCAAATGAAGGAGGTCCGCCTCCAACGGCCCACTAATATAGGATTCAATCGTTTCCGACGCCCGAGCAAGTTCCAGTTCGTACTCTTCCTCTAGGAGCTGGTACAGGCCCATCAAGCGCAGAGCGTTCTTTTTGTTTTCCATGCCGGGCACCAGCCGGGCAACCAGGTAGTTGCTCATGAAGGCAATCGGAACCCCATCGGCAATGCGGATGCGCTGGACCAGATAAGTCTTTTCGCCGTTCTTCAGGCTTAACAAATGTACGATGCGAAGCGGCGGTGTGATGAGATCGAGAGAAAGGTTGCCGGTTTCCACCGTTACTCCCTTTTCCCGGAGGGTTTCGGTGAAAGAGGTAATCAGATTGAGGTTTTGGATGGGTTTTGGTTCTTGAACGATCGTACCTTTGCCCTGTTTTCGAAAGACCAAGCCGTCACGTTCCAGCTTGCCCACAGCGTTACGGATCGTGGTCCGGCTTGCTGAAAAGCGTTCTTCGAGTTCATCCTCGGTCGGCAAGAAATCCCCTGCTTCATAGGTTCCATCGCTGATTTCCTTTTTCAAGGCCTCGCTGATTTTAATGTACAGCGGGGCTTGGACTTGGCTTTCCCGGTTCATAGGCCTCAAAGGTTATGATCTATTTATCATTCATCATTATGATTGAGCATTTTTCTCCTTTTGTCAAGCCCCAGGATTAAGAAAAAACGCTTTTGTAACCAGAGTAATAGCTGTGATTATTGGTTTTCCGGCTGGTTTTCTTTCTGCAAGTAGGTTACTATGTATCGCGAGATACTGTAAAATGAGATAATCTTTCGCTATACTGTCATCGATGTCCTCCTTCAATCTTTTTTTCATTTGGTCAACCGGCGGTATGGATGAAGGCAGCAAGGGATAAAAACAGAGGAAGCGAAGAAAGGATTCACTGTTCTTAAATACATCTACAGGAGGAAAGCTATGAAGCCGAAAGATCGTTTTGACATCGTCCGGTATATCGAAGACAAAAAAATCGTGGCCATTATCCGCAGCCGGGAAGCCGGCTCGTTGGTTGACGCCGTCACGGCTCTGCAAGCAGGTGGAATTTCTTGTATCGAAGTAACCATGACCACTCCAGGAGCTCTGAAAGCCCTGGAAAAAGTCCGCGCGGAAAAGGAGGATGTTCTTTTCGGCGCGGGAACCGTGTTGGATACGGAGACCGCCCGGGCGGCCATTTTGAGCGGTGCCCAGTTTATCGTCACTCCGGCCCTGAATCCCGCGGTGATCACGATATGCCATCGTTACGATATCCCGGTTATACCCGGGGCCCTGACCCCCACGGAAATCCTATCCGCCTGGGAATCGGGAGCCGAGTGTATCAAGGTCTTCCCAGCTTCGAGCCTGGGACCGGAATATATCAAAGCCATCAAGGCCCCCTTCCCCCAAATCAAACTCTGTCCTACCGGAGGCATCGACCTTTCCAATATGAAAAGCTATCTCCAGGCTGGAGCCAGTTGTTTTGGGGTAGGCGGTAAGCTGGTGGATTCTACGCTGATCGCCGGGGAAAAATGGTCGGAGCTAACTGAAATCGCCCGATCCTACGTCAAGGCTCTCAGCTAAAATACCCGCCTGAACAAGCCGGGCGGGTCTTTTAGCTCATTCTCTTTTCGCCCATAAACCGATCTCCAGTTCGCGGGCTTTCTGTTCCAGTTCCTGAAAGCGTTGGGCATGTTTTACGTTGGGCGGGAAGGACGCCGCCTGGGCATAGCCATTGGCCACCAGCCATTCATTGATCATCAACCCGTCAATGTAGACATAAGCAAGTAATCGCCCATAGCGGTCCCTCTCCTCGACGTCGAACTTGAGTTCCACTCTTTTCCCTTCCACCATCCGGCGGTTGGCTTTATAAGCTTCTTGGGCAAAAAATTCTGTACCCCGCGACGGATGGTTAAGTTCCGGTGTGTCAATGCCGATATAGCGGATTCGTTCTCCGCCGGCGAGAACGATCCCGTCTCCATCGACGACCCGGCTGACCACCTGCCTATCCGGGTTCCGTTCCCAAGCGTATACCGCGATAAGCAGTAACAGGAGAAAGACGTAGCCAAAATTCCGGCGGGATTTTCTGGCCATTCTTCTCATGGGTCAAGTGACCCGGTAAAGAGGCTCTTCCCCTCGTAAAACCCGAACGACATTCTCCGCTGCAATCGTACCCATTTTACTGTTCGCTTCCCGGGTATGAGATGCGACATGCGGTGTCGCCAGGACATTCGGAAGGGTCATAAGCGGACTGTCAAAAGGAGGCTCTTCCGAGAACACATCGAGTCCGGCACCGGCTATTCGTCCTTCCTTCAGAAAGCGGAACAGGACGGCTTCGTCGATCAATTCCCCACGGGCGGTATTGATGAGAAAGGCCTCTTTTTTCATGAGGCCCAAAAGGCTCTCGTTGACCATTCCCCGCGTGGACTCACTCAAAGGAGCGTGCAGGGAAATGTAATCGGCGCCAGAGAAGAGTTCCGATAAAGACAACACTTTTCTTGCCGCAATTTCCGTTTCCGTAATCAGAGGATCGTAAAAAAGGACATCCATATCGAAGCCCCGCGCCCGCCGGGCCACTCCTTGTCCGATTCGGCCAAATCCCACGAGACCAAGTACTTTTCCACCCATTTCCGATCCAAAGGCCGAGGCGCTCCACACCCGGTTTCGGACGTTTTCGAGAATGGCGGGTACCTTTCTGGCCAAGCCCAGCATCAGAGCCAGGGTCATATCCGCGACTGAGTCCGAATTAGTCCCCGGGGCGTTGGCGACAACCACGCCGTGACGTCGGGCGGCATCGCAATCGACATTATCCACACCAACCCCGTGTTTGGAAACCACCCGCAGGTTTGAACAGCGTGACAATACCATCTCTCCGATCCGGTCCATTCCGACAATCACCGCCTGTGCTCCCGCGATGAGATCAGCGACCACCATTTCGTTCTCCGGCTCGGGATCTTTTTTGACCGCGACAGTCAAGCCTGCTTTTTTCAGAATATCAAGTGGCTCACTCGACGCTTTTCCAAAGGAACGGGCGAGGACAACGACTGTGTCCATAAACTTTAACCTCCTAAAATTGGACTTTTACTGGTTCTCTTCCTTCTCCCTCTACTTCGAAAAAGACTCTTCGGGTAAAACCAAACAGGTTGGCAAACACGCTGGATGGAAATTTTTCGATAGACGTATTGTACATAAATACGGTATCGTTATAGAACTGGCGGGAGTAGGCGATCTTGTCCTCGGTTTCGCTCAACTGCGCCTGCAGCTGGTTGAAGTTATCGCTGGCCCGGAGAACCGGATAAGCTTCGGCCACGGCAAAAAGCTGCCGCAGGGCGCCGGTCAATACGTTTTCGGCCTGGCCCTTAGCTTCCGGACCCTGAGCCTGAATCGCCGCCTGGCGGGCCTTGGCGACATTTTCAAACAAAGCTTTTTCATGGGCGGCATACCCTTTGACCGCTTCCACCAGATTCGGAATCAAGTCGTACCGCCGGCGCAACTGAACATCGACCTGGGCCCAGGCATTGTCTATCTTATTCCGATTAACGATCAGCCGGTTATACAGGGAAATGAGGAGAAGGACCGCAATAACGATTATGGCTAGCACAATCCACCCCATGTATTTGACCTCCTTTGCCGGT
The DNA here is from genome assembly GCA_035477455.1 of Atribacteraceae bacterium. Classification (NCBI taxonomy): domain Bacteria; kingdom Pseudomonadati; phylum Atribacterota; class Atribacteria; order Atribacterales; family Atribacteraceae; species Atribacteraceae bacterium. The sequence goes on along the minus strand of DATIKP010000062.1, from coordinate 6,908 downwards.
GTCAGGCGGAGAGATTACCCTGAAAAACAATTCCGGGCGGTAAAAAAAACGAACTCGCTTATGGTGTTGTAGATAGGATAACACAGCTGGCATAAAGGGGGAAGAAAACATGTGGTTTATCCTGGAAAAAATCGCCAGTTCACTTCTGGTTCTACCGGGGCTGTTCGTGACCCTCGCCATCGTCCTGGGCATCGTCCTAAGGCGGGAACGCCGCAGCTCCTGCATCTTTTATATTCTGGCCTGTGTCTTATATCTTTTGACCACCGGCCTGGGCGCACGCTACATCGCCACATCCTGGGAAAGAGCTTTTTCCCCGGTCCCACCCGGTACCGCGCAGGAAAGAGCCATAGTGATCCTGGGCGGCGGTTCGCTCTACGATGCGGAAACCCTTACGACGTCCCCGGGACCCTATACCCTTCTGCGGTGCCTGGCCGCCTTTCGTCTTTATCAGGATCGGCCCCTCCCGGTTGTAGTAAGCGGCGGGAGCCTCCGGGGGTCCGACTCGGAAAATGACGCAAACATCATGAAAGCCATCCTGCTTGACTGGGGAATTCCGAAGCGGGATATCATGGTAGAAGACCAATCACTGACGACCTGGGAAAACGCCCGGTACACTGTCCCGATCCTCGAACTTTTAGACGCCGAGCATTTCTTCCTGGTCACCTCCGGACTCCACCTGCGGCGCGCTCTCTTCGCATTTCACGAGCATATCCCCGGTGCGGTCATCACTCCGATCCGGGCTCATCTTTCTTATGATCTTGTACCTCTTTCCCTGGTGGACTTTCTCCCGTCCCGCCGGGCATTCAATGCGGTAAGTCAGGCGATCCAGGAAATGATCGGGTACTTGTTCTATCGTCTGATCGTCTGGTAGGGGTAGTCGATATCGTCGGATTAACTTTTCCGTTTTTTTCGCTGAGATAACCACAGACCCAGACTGACAAAAAACATCCCCAGCAGTAGACCATATCCTACCGGTTCCCTGAACAGGAGCCAGGCGGCCAATACGCCAAAGACTTGTATAACATATTGAAAGGAAAGAGTCCGGGAAGCGCCGAGTTTTTTCACCCCGTTCAGCCAGATGATATAGGCGAGCAAAGAGGAGAGGATTGTTCCATAAAGTAAGGCCCCCCATACTACCGGACCGAACTCGCTCACTTGAACGGTCATAAGCTCGGGCAGGGATACGGGGAGCATGAAGCATAGTCCGAAGAGGATACTCCAGGTACTGACCAGCAAGGGAGAATAACGGCGAAGCATGTTCCGCCCATAATAGGAATAGAGCCCCCAGCAAAAGGCGGCGGCAAACGTGAGGAGATTGGCGACGAGAACGTCCCGGGGATGAATGGCTTCCTGGTTTTGCCTGACCAGAAAGAAGACTCCCAGAAAACCGATGGTCACTCCCAGCAGATTTACCCAGGTCACCTCTTCTTCTTTCCGGAAAAAAGTGACGATCGAGACGACAACCGGAGAAATAGAAAGAATAATGGCGGAATGAGAAGCCAGTCCCAGCCGGAGCCCCCAACTCCAAAGCGGCTGGTATAATCCAAAACCGAGAGCTCCCAGCAACATAAATTCTGGAATGTCCCTTTTTCGGATCAGAATACCGCCTTCCATTTTCCATAAAACCAGCAGCATAGCGACGGCACTCAGGGCAAAACGGGTGAAAGAAAAGGACATCGGCCCGACAGCCATAATGCCCCCTTTGACGATACTGAAATTGAAGCCCCAAATGACCGAAACCAGAACCAACCAGAGACGGGGATCGTTCCAGAAACGACTCTGCACGGCGAGATCTCCTGTATATTGTGTAAGAAGCGAGATACAAGAAGGGAAAGGTTCAACGGGTCTATCGGGACGCCCCTTCCTTGAGGCATAAAGCCGGCAGGGACCGGGGAATCTCCCGGGATCGGCAACATGGGCGAGATCCCGGGAGAGGAACAAAAACGCTATTTCAACACCACTTCGGCGCCTGCCGCCTCAAGTTTGGCTTTGATCGCTTCCGCTTCGTTCTTGGAAATCCCTTCCTTGACCGGTTTCGGAGCGGTATCAACCAATTCCTTGGCCTCCTTGAGTCCCAGGCTGGTCAGGGCTCGCACTTCTTTGATTACCTGGAGTTTTTGCGCACCGACGCTTTTCAGGATCACGTCGAACTCGGTCTTTTCTTCTACTTCCACGGCAGCCACAGGCCCCCCGGCGGCCGGAGCCGCGGCGGCCATCGGCATCGCGGCTGAAACACCAAACCTCTCTTCCAGAGCCTTCACCAGTTCGGAAAGCTCCAGGACGGTCATACTTTCAATCGCTCCAATGAGTTCTTCTTTAGTCATAATCAGACCTCCTCACTCAGATTCTCTCTTTTTATCCTCAATCGCCTTGAGTACCCAAACACATTGACGCAAGACTCCACTCAACACACCCACAAGACCGGTAAGCGGCGCGGCTACTCCCCCCACAACCTGGGCAATGAGTACCTCACGGCTCGGAAGGATCGACAATCTTTTGACCTCATCAACTCCCAGAAATGAGCGGCGCAACCACCCTCCGCGCAGTTCCATTTGTGGTGCCTTCTTGGTAAATTCCGAGAGGGTTTTGGCTACCGCCACGGCATCTTCATAGGAAAAAGCAAAAGCGCTTTGTCCAGTCAGCAGGTTTTCCTCGAGGGGGTACTGTGCCTGTTGAAAAGCGATTTTAGCCAGGGTATTCTTGGCCACTTTCATTTCGCCCTTCGCCTCGCGGAGATTTTTACGAAGATTCTCGACATTGATCACATTCATACCGTGATAATTGAAAAGAAAAACCGCCTGGCTTTCCTGAAGCTTTTGATACATGTCTTTGACCAATTCTTCTTTACGGTTTCGATCCAAAAAACCAACCTCCTTTCCTGTTCCATCGTGACCGGCCGGAAGAGGCAAAAAAAAAGACTCCAGAGGAGTCTTCACCCGCATAGCCTCCCCGGGAAATTAAGCCTCCGGCACCCGGTTCTCCAGCCTGATTTCCTATTCACCTGTTCAATCTGTACTCAGTTGCGTTCCCTGGATGTTCCTTTCTACGCGACTCTCTCCTCCATGCGATTCAGGGCCACATTGGGCTCAACTCTCAAGCCGGGACCCATGGTCGTGGACAGGGCAATGCCCCGGATATACCGGCCCTTGGCCGTCGATGGCTTCATGCGCACCACGGTTTCCAGCACCGAAAAAAAGTTGTCCGCGAGCTGTTCCACTGTAAAAGAGACCCGACCTATCGGAATATGAATATTACCATACTTGTCATTACGAATCTCCACCCGGCCGGTCTTTATTTCTTTCACCGTCTGTCCCACATCGAAGGTAACGGTACCGACCTTGGCATTGGGCATCAATCCCCGGGGACCCAGCAATTTCCCCAGTTTTCCCACCAAGCGCATCATGTCCGGCGTCGCGACGGCGGAATCAAAGTCGAACCAGCCTTTCTGGATTCGTTCCGCCAAGTCGTCCAATCCTACGTAATCTGCTCCGGCCTCCTGTGCTTCTCTGGCCTTGTCTCCCTGAGCAAAAACCAGGACTCGGACTTTTCGCCCGGTTCCATGGGGAAGCGATACCGGTCCCCGCACCTGCTGGTCGGACTGTTTCGGATCGATTCCTAACCGGACCGCCAACTCCACTGTCTCGTCAAACTTAACCGTGGATATCTCCTTGAGTAATTTCAAGGCTACGTCCGGTTCATAAGATTTGCCTGCTTCGATTTTTTTGGTCAGTTCCTCAAACCGCCTGCTTTGCCTCGGCATATGAACATCCTCCCTCGCCGGTCATTCCTCTTCGATTTCCACGCCCATACTCCGGGCTGTACCGGCGATCACCAACATCGCCGCCTCGATATCGTTGGCGTTGAGATCCGGCATTTTCTTCTCAGCAATTTCCCTTAGTTTCGCCTGGGACAACTTGCCCACCTTGACCTTGTTCGGTTCACCGGATCCCTTGTCTTTTCCCAGAACCTGCTTAATCAAGAAGGAAGCCGGAGGGGTTTTGGTGATAAAGGTGAACGACCGGTCGGCAAAGACAGTTATCTCGACCGGGATCAAAACACCCCGTTCCTTTTCGGTCCTGGCGTTGAAGGCTTTACAAAATTCCATAATATTCACACCATACTGTCCCAGCGCCGGTCCTACCGGCGGAGCCGGGGTGGCCATGCTTCCGGAAATCTGGAGCTTTACAAATCCTACCACTTTTTTTGCCATACGTTTTCCACCTCTTCGTATCCAGCCTGAAAGGCACGTTCTCTCTCAACACCTCAGAATCACGACCAATGGTCAGAGCTTTTCGATGTCGGAAAATTCCAGTTCGACCGGGGTTTCCCGACCGAAAATCGAGAGTAGGACAATGATTTTCCCTTTTTCGTTATCTACGTTGTCCACCACTCCAGTATAGTTCAAAAAGGGTCCGGCAATCACTTTCACTGTCTGGTTTTTTTCGATATCCAGCCGGGGTACCCCTTTTTCGACACCGGTTTGACGGAGAATCACCTTCACTTCTCCTTCATTGAGCGGCTCAGGTTTCAGCCCGGAACCAACGAACCCAGTCACTCCGGGAGTATTCCGTACCACATACCAAGAACGGTCGTTCATAATCAGCTCAACCATGACGTAGCCCGGAAATACTTTTTTCTTGGTAAATCTTTTCTTCCCCCGTTTTACTTCAATCGTCTCCTCCATGGGAACGACGACTCGAAAGATCTGGTCCTGCATCCCCATGGACACGATGCGCCGTTCAAGGTTGGCTTTGACCTTATGTTCACTGCCGGCTAACGTATGGACTACGTACCACTTTTTCTCCATGATGAAATGACTGTTCTCTCCTTCTTACCGCAAGTAGTATCCTATTACCGAGGTGAGTACCAGGTCGATGGCTCCCAAAAAAGCTCCGATGACGGCAATCACCAGCATGACGGTCAAAAAGCTCGCCCACAGATCTTTTTTGCTTGGCCAGGTGATTCTCTTCATCTCATTCCAAGCATCCCGGAAATAGGTCCGCAATCCTTTAAGTAGTTTTACGAAAAACCCCACATCGCGTCATTCCTTTCCGTAAGATCGAAATAGAACCGCAGACTGCCGGCACTGCAATCGGGTTCGACTCCATTGGAGAAAACCCAAATGAGGAAAAAGAAGACCATGCCCCGACACCTGCGACATTATAAGGTCTTTCCTGAAACCTGTCAATGATTCGAATGGCCTCTTGGGTATAGACGAACAGCCTCATCCGAACTCGCGAGTCCAGTAAAGTCAGGGCCGTTCCAGCCCTGATCCGGGAGATCTGAAAATTACCCTTATATTCAAAAAGTCAGCAGCGGATGATCCCGGTGATGATCCCTCCTCCCAAGACGTGTTCACCCTGGTACAAAACCGCGGACTGACCGGGAGAGACGAAGGCCTCAGGTTCCGGGAAGATAAGAGTCAGTTCTCCCTCCTGTAGTGCTATCCGGCAAGGAAACGTATCCTGAGAATACCGGACTCGGACCCGGGCTTCCTCCGGAAACCTGTCCACCAGAAGGTTGATCCGGTCCGCCCTCAATCCCCGGGCGAGAGATTCTTCGAACGTACCGACCACCACCTTGTTTTCTTCCGGAACGAGCGCCGTCACATACCAGTTCTCCGGTCCGCCCAGGCCCAAGCCCTTGCGCTGCCCAAGCGTATACGAGTACACCCCCCGGTGTTCTCCCCTAACCCGGCCGGACTGGTCCACAATGAATCCAGGCCGCTCTCCCCCCATACGATCGCGAATCAAAGATCGGTAATCTCCCCATGGAAGAAAACAGATATCCTGACTCTGAGGCTTGTCGTGAACATGCAGCCCGGCGCTTTCGGCAATCCGCCGTACCTCGTTCTTGGTCAGGTCCGCGAGCGGGAAGAGGATATTGGCAAGTTGACTTCTGGGAATCCGATAGAGAAAATAGGTCTGGTCTTTCCACTGGTCTCTGGAACACATAAGCCTATACTCGGTCCCTGCCACCTGAATCCGGGCATAATGACCGGTGGCCAGGTAATCAAAACCGGATTGGCGGGCAAAGTCCATGAGTTTGCCGTACTTGAGATATTGGTTACATAAAACACAGGGGTTCGGGGTTCTTCCCTTGAGATACTCCTGAATAAACGGTTCCACAACCCGACTGTCCAACTCAGCGGAAAAATCCAAAACCACATGGGGAATCTTCAAACGGCCAGCGACGCTACGGGCATCCTCAACCGCCTGTGGGCCACAACACGACGCCACAATAGTTCCCCCCTGCGGAATTCCCAAACACATGGTCGCACCGGCCACTTGATACCCTTGTTCCCTCAGAAGATACGCGGCTACCGAGGAATCGACACCACCGCTCATGGCCACCAATACTTTCTTTCCGTTCATGATCATCTCACGGGCGGTTCGTGAGTTCAGACAACGATGAGTAGGCGAATCACGCTTTTTTTCAGGATTGTGGTCATTGGGCCATTCACCTACTAATGAGAGAGGAAACTGATTGGCTGTGATCCTTTTTGAAGGAAACAGAGGACCTGTGCATCCTAACTCCTGAAACATAAATGGCAGGCCCGGCAGGATTCGAACCTGCAGCCCCCGGTTTTGGAGACCGGTGCTCTGCCGTTAGAGCTACGGACCTGCACATCGTTATTATACTCTACTTGAGTTCCTTGTGCGTAGTATGTTTGCGACAATGGGAACAATATTTCCTTAATTCAAGCCGGGCGGTTTTATTCTTCTTATTCTTCATTCCCTGGTAATTCCGCCGGCGGCAGTCGGTACATTCGAAATTAATGGTTTCCTGCACGATGCAAACCTCCCAATCCTTCTCCTACACCGGTATCTCGGTGACCACACCGGCTCCCACCGTCCGTCCGCCTTCCCGGATGGCGAAGCGCAGTCCCTTCTCCATGGCGATGGGGT
>DATIKP010000061.1 GCA_035477455.1 Atribacteraceae bacterium | reverse complement strand
CACATTTGGATGAGCAGTTAACCAAGTATCATTTTTTTTGTGAATGCAGTAATTATCCATGATTACAGGGACCTCTTTATCTGACGGTATTTCAGTCATTACTTTATATCTCTGATTTCTGCAATTAAGCAGTAGGTTGCTTTCGATCGATCTTTTGCGTTGTGACCGGCTACCCCTTACGGAAGGTACGGCCAAGGATTCAAGATGTTTCCATGCCGTCGCACTTCGTAATGCAGATGAGGTCCGGTGCTCCGACCGGTGCTGCCCACGTTCCCGATAATCTGATTCTTGGCGACATTGTCTCCCGTTCTCACCCGGATATTGGAAAGATGAGCATAGAGTGTCTCGAATCCAAACTGATGGCGTACAATTACGGTTCTTCCATAATTTCCGTTCCATCCTGCAAAAACGACTTTCCCATCCGCGGTCGATACGACGTTTCTTCCAGTTGGTGCGGCGATATCCACCCCGGTATGCCAGGCTCTCCGGCCCGTGAAAGGATCGTTTCTCCACCCATAATTTGAAGCAATACGACCCCAGGTCGGCCAGCGTAAGGGAACGATCGAAACCAATTGCTCACGCTTCTGAGCAACGTCAACGATTTCCCGAAAAGATTTTTCCCGAACCATGGTCTCGGCCCGGATCCAAGCCAGAGTATTCTCCAGGGTTTCAACCCGCCTCTGGAAAGCCTGATCATGGCCCAAGCGGGCTGGCAGGTGATTGGTCGGAAGGGTCGCAAGGGAAAAGCTGGGGCCACCTTGTCCAAAATGCGCGTTAATGGTTTGCAGGCGGGTAAAGCGATCCAGAGGTATATACATTTCTGATGCCGATCCAGAAAGGGAAATGTCTACACCCAGCTTCTGGAGTCCGGATTGAAGGTCTTTTTCGAGGATTTCGCGGACTTTTTGATCGAGTTCTCTGAGGGATCCGATTTCTCTGAGCGCTTCTTCTGCCTTGAGAGTCAACTCCGCAAGTTTTTCTTCCTGCTCCTGCTTTCGCGTATCTAAGGTAAATAGTTCCCGCTTCAAAACATCCAACTGTCGGGCGGTGACAACCAGTTCATTCTTAATTCGTCCCCGGTACCAAAACACTCCTCCTACTCCGAATCCGATACCCAAAACAAGGAGAATAAAACTCAACAAGATCGTCTTCCAGGAAAGATGAAGCTTTTTCAGTTGCCCTTTCAGGGGGTGTATCCAAAAAACCGTAAATTGCTTACTTTCCTTTCTGGGCATGCTCAATCCCCTTTCCAGTCACAGAGTGTCCCGCCTTTACAGGCGGGGAGTTCCCACTGGAGTAAATTACTTACTTTCTTTTCTGGGCATGCTCAATCCCCTTTCCAGTCTTAAAATGGTTCTTCACGTTGCAGTATTAACGAGTAGATCCTTCCCAGTTCATCCTCATCCGTATACTCAATCACGATTTTTTTCCTGCCGACCCGTACTCGAGCGGCGAGAAACCGGGACAAAAAATCCTCATAATTTTTTTCTTTTTGGGTGGATTCCTGCACAGACGGGCGCGGTCCTGTCCCGATATGCCGGTCCTGAGTATCCTGCCTGGCCGTCCGGGCGATTCTCTCCACATCCCGAACCGAAAGACCTTCTGCACAAATTCGCTGAGCCAGAGATACTTGAAGTTCCCGGTCATCGATCCCGGCCAGAACCCGAGCATGACCAAGTGCAAGCCGGCTCGCTTCCACCATCGCCTGAATTTCCTCAGGGAGTTCCAAAAGGCGTAGAAGATTCGTGATCGTCGGCCTCTTTTTCCCGATACGCCGGGCAACCTCTTCTTGCGTTATAAGGAATTCATCGACCAATCGCTTAATACCCTTTGCCAAGTCGATCGGATTTAGGTCCTCCCTTTGCAGATTCTCAATGAGGGCAACCTCGAGTTTCTCTTCCTCGCTGAACTCCTCAATGATCACCGGGATCGTTTTCAACCCAGCCTTTATCGCTGCACGCCAACGCCTTTCCCCGGCGATAATTTCATAACCATTATCCGACTTTCGGGCCAGAATCGGCTGCAATATGCCATGCATCCTGATTGATTCGGTAAGATCGACGAGATTCTCTTCGTTCATATGATGACGGGGTTGAGACGAGTTGCCCCGTAACGAAGAAACGTCAACATCACGAATAGTGCGAACCCCAAACTGTCCGGCACCGGGTATGAGCGCTTCAAGCCCTTTACCTAGGCTTTTTCTGCTCATTTCTTTCCAACACTTCCCGAGCGAGGTTTTGATAGGCCTGAGCACCGGTTGAGGTTTCATCATAGAGAACAACCGGCTTACCGAAGCTGGGAGCTTCACTCAACCGGACGTTCCTGGGTACGATCGTCTCGAAGACCTTATCTTCGAAGACCTTTCTCACTTCAAAGGCAACTTGTTGAGAAAGATTGGTTCGTGAATCATACATAGTTAAAACGACTCCAAAGATCTCCAGGGTAGGGTTCAAAAAATTGCGGACTCCATGAAATGTATTGAGAAGTTGGCCCAATCCCTCCAAAGCGTAATATTCACATTGAATGGGAATCAGGACACTCAGAGCACAAGAGAGGGCATTTAAGGTCAAAAGCCCCAAAGAAGGCGGACAATCGATCAAGATAAAATCATATTCCCCGGCTATCTTCTTCAATCCTTCCTTGAGGCGATATTCTCTTCCGATGAGCGAAACCAGTTCTACCTCAGCCCCCGCCAATCGGATCGTCGACGGAATTAGATCAAGAGAGGAGATGTCGGTTTTTTGAAGGAAAAGAGCCGGTTCACCTCCATCAATCAAGAGATCATAAAGGCATAATCTAAGACATTGCCTTTCAATACCCAGTCCGCTTGTCGCATTGCCTTGGGGGTCGGCGTCAACCAGCAAAACACTTTTTCCCATCTGTGCGAGACAGGCTCCCAGATTCACGGCGGTGGTTGTCTTCCCGACACCGCCTTTTTGGTTGGCGAACGCTATGACTGTGCTCATTTGTGAGAAACATTGTAGCATAAAAAGCAACATGCGCGTACGGCATTACGGATGAATAACATATGATCCGCGCAATCCGTCGTTGATCTAAGCGGTGCCCACCCCGGAACTGTTTATAGGAAGCCCTTCTCGGGATCGTCGGTCTGAGCCGACAGATCACTTCTGTTGTTTATTTTCCTGGAAAACAGGAGATAGGTCGTGTGGGCAATCATCCGATCAACCGGTCGAAAGGAGTGTGGTGAGTTTTTATATTCACGGATCAGAGTTTCCCATACTTCCGTTTTGAGAAACGGAATTTTTTCCAGCGCTTCAAGGGTTTTTATGGCCTTGCCGGCCGTGGGACAGGCAATGCCGATCCGCCCTCCCCCTTTTAGAGTGTTCCAACAGGTATCGATATGTTCCCAGGGGTCCGGTACATCAAGGAACAAAGCGTCAACGTCCCGTTCTTCGAAGCCATCGGCCATATCCCGGCAACGGATGGTAACCCGGTCTTTCAGATTCCATTTCACAAGATTTCTCTCGGCGATTGCAGCGAATTCCTGTCGCCGTTCGTACCCAAAGATTTGCCCGCTGACTCCCACCATTCTGGCCAAAGCTCCGCACATCGCCCCACTGCCCAGTCCAACATCGATGACCCTATCGCCATTTTTAATATCCAGGTAGAGCAGAATATATCCAATATCTTTTGGATACATGACTTGGGTCTGTCGTTCCATGAATCTTATATTTTCGACTATACCGGGTAACAACAAATAAACTATATGGCCCTGATTTGTACGGATGGAGTCACCGTATTCCTTCTTAAGCATCTCATTGTGAGATATACTCCCTAAATGCGTAGAAAACAACTGATTGTTTTGTAAATTCACGAGGTATTCTTTCCCATCTTCCAAAAGGATATGAACCCGATCGCCTGGTGTGAGGGTCATCATGATCTCCTGATATTTTGGTTATGTGTAAAAAGGTTGACGTGAAGAAGGCTTATGGGAAAGGCGTTGTCGGCCTTTCCCATCTCTTTTTCGCCTCGGTCTTTTATTCACCTTCCGCTTATGGTTCCTTCTGTAAAAACATAGCAGAAGGGTGTAAAGTTTGAAGAGCGATAAAGTTCAAAGCTTTATGAGTGAAAGCCCTTGCGCATTTCATGCCATCCTCAATTTTCTTGTTCGTCGCTGTCGGGCACCGACTGGCTATTTTCTCAATAAAAAGATTCGCTGTTGGGTAACTCTGGTAAAACAAGGCTCCCCAGTCAGATCCATCAGGTAAAGAGACTCCTGTCTCTGCTAGGCAAGGCAGGGGCAGGCCATGTCGAGAGGGTAATTCTTCAAGGCACTCGGAACGTCTCTCAATCCATTTCCTGGCATGCTAACACGAAGTACAATAAACCGGAAAGAGAAAACTGGTCATGACTTAAAATGTCTGTAAAAAGGAAATAAAGGCCTGGGCGTCAGAGGTGATAATTATCAGAAAACCACCGCCCTGGGAAGGGTACAGAGGAGCCCCGCCCTTATGACAAGCATAGCACTCGCCGAGCGTATTTGTGAAGCGATTAGTGAGTTTTTAACCAAAGGTCCGGAGCTTAGAATCGGGCTGTTTTCTGAAAAGGAGTCTCCAAGAACTCTTGGGGGGTACCGGATTTTCTGGGTCTTGCGGTCCCAGAAGGTTCATGCCCTGACTTAACAACTGAACATATACAACCCGGTTCTCAGGAACCCACCGCCGCAGCGCCTCCCGGGACAGCACAGAGATTAATCATATTTCAAGACTTGACCCCCTCCATTGATTCCCATTTATTTCCAGCGCAGGATGTAGTATTTCAATCTCGGTAATCGAGCATCTTTTGGATGCTTTCCCGCGCCTGAGAGATGATCTGAGGGGCGATAGTCACCTCGAAGGTTTCCTCTTCCAGGGAGAAAAGCACTTTATCCAAGGTAATTTTTTTCATATTGGGACAGAGGGCGGCGGCCGATGCCTGGTAGAACTCCTTATCCGGCATTAATTTCTTTAAACGGTAGATGATGCTTTTTTCCGTACCAACGATAAACTCCGAAGCATCGCTTGTCCTGGCATAGGCGATCATGCCCTCCGTGGAGAGTACTCTGTCCGCCAAGTCTATCACTTCCGGGACACACTCCGGGTGCACCAATGCCTCCGCCTGGGGGTGAAGCTTTTTTTGTCGCTGGATATCTTGGGGGGTTATCGCAACATGTACCGGACAGTATCCTTCCCAAGTAATGAATTGGCGTCCGGTGATCCGTGAAACATAATGAGCGAGGTTTTTGTCTGGCACAAATATAATTTCCCCGGCATCCGCCAGGACCTTCCTGACCAGAGTCACGGCATTGGCGGATGTGCAACACAGGTCACAGCGTGCCTTGACTTGTGCCGAAGTGTTGACATAACACAGGGTACGGGCGTTGGGATGTTTTTCTTGTAACTTCTGTAAAGCATAGGCGTTGATCATATCGGCCATGGGACATCCGGCGGCAGGCTCGGGCAACAAAACCATCTTACCTGGGGAAAGGATCTTGGCCGTCTCAGCCATGAAATATACGCCACAAAAAACTATGATGTCCGCTTTTGTTTTGCTGGCCTGAATACTCAGTCCCAGAGAGTCGCCAATAAAGTCGGCTATTTCCTGTATCTCGGGAGGTTGGTAATTATGCACCAGGATAACCGCATTTTTTTCCAATTTATAACGACGGATTTCTTCCACCAAACGCTTGTCGTTCATAGATATGACCTCCTCCCCTGTATCTTCCTCGTTTCTCCGCTTCATCCCATCCTGAAATTTCATGCTCGCTGCCGTTGGGCACCGATTGGTCGACTCTTCAGCGGATCCAACGCTTCCCCTGTTCTGGAAGCGATGTGGGAATGGGTTTATGGGTTTATGGCAGAAAACATAACTCGTCCCATAGTAAAACCTCCGTTTACCAGAGACGAGTCCGTTCAAGTTCGGCAGATTTGGTAATCCCACCCACCGGTATCTCTCCAAAAAGCGCGTGGTGGCGCAACCGGGAATCGAACCCGGGCTTGCGGATTGAGAGCCCGCCGAACTAACCACTATTCGATTGCGCCAGATGGCTGAGAGGGGTGGATTCGAACCACCACCAGATGATCCAGAGTCACCCGTCCTGCCGTTAGACGACCTCTCAGTATCAAAACCGCGGTAGGATAAGCAGGCATCATGATACCATCGACCGGGGGTTTTTTCAACCACCCGAATTGGATCAGGTTTATAAAGAGAGCGACGCACCGCCCTCTTCGGAAAGCTTGGCTGTGAGTATCTGTTCGATGGCCCGGGCGATGCGGATCAGGATCCGGTCTTTCCCGAGAATTTCCAGCATTTCGAAAAGACCCGGACCGCCTTTTTTCCCGGAAGTGGCCACTCGCAGGGGATGAATGAATTTCGCGGCTGCGACGCCCTGTTCTTCCGACAACGAGCGCACAACGCTTTCCAAAGACTCGATCGTGACGTTTTCAAGCTCGCTTATCCTCTCCCGCGACTTCTCCAGGCGCTCCCGCGCTCCTGGTTCAAGGAGGACCTTCCTGAAAACCGGGGGGTCGTAGTCGACCGTCTCCTCAAAAAAATAACGACCGTCTTCGACAATCTGAGCCACGTAGTGGATGCGAGGTTTCATGGCTCTGACCACTTGCCGGCAGTACTTCCGCCAATCATCAGGCTGGTCGCCGGGAGGTTTTATGCCCTCCCGTTTCAGTATGGAAAGGAGCAAATCGGTCAGGCGTTCTTCGTCCGCCTCCCGGATATAATACCCGTTCATCCAATTCAATTTGTCGAGGTCAAACACGGCAGCGTGCCTCGCAACCCGGTCCAGGGAAAAGCGGTCGATAATTTCCTCCCGGGAAAATATCTCCTGCTCTTCTTCTCCCGATGCCCAGCTCAAACGGGCCAGATAGTTGAACATCGCCTCCGGGAGATAGCCTTTGTCCCGGTAATCCGCCAGCGAGGGGGAACCGTGACGCTTGCTCAAGCGGGTCTTGTCCTTGCCCAGGATCATGGGAATATGGGCAAACCGGGGAACCGGGAAATCCAGCGCCTGGTAGAGGAGCACCTGCCTGGGCGTATTGGACAAGTGATCGTCGCCCCGGATAACATGGGTTATTCCCATGAGGACGTCATCCACCACACAGGCAAAATTATACGTAGGAAACCCGTCAGATTTTTCGATCACGAAATCGTCGAGCTCGGTATTTTGAAACGTCACCGTCCCACGAAGCATATCGACCAGTGACGTCTCTCCATCCGGAACCAAAAAGCGGAGGACCGGCTTCCGATCCCTGGCCAAGACTTCGCGGTTTTCTTCGGCCAATGAAAGGCAGCGTCGATCATAGCGCCAGTTGTCACCGTGAGCCAAGCTCTCTTCCTTGCGCTGGGCAAGCTCTTCCGGCGAGCAGTAGCATTGATAGGCCAATCTTTTTTGCAAAAGGCGCCGGGCGTACTGATGGTAGATCGGTCGCCGTTCGCTTTGAAAGTATGGTTCGTGCGGCCCGCTAACTACCGGTCCTTCGTCCCAGCATAGGCCCAGCCAACTTAATCCTTCGAGTATCGCCCGTACGGACTCTTCATTCGAACGCGCCGCGTCGGTGTCTTCAATCCTGAGGATAAAAGTCCCGTTGCTTTTTCTGGCAAAAACCCAGTTAAACAAAGACGTCCTCGCTCCCCCCAGGTGGAGAAAACCGGTAGGACTGGGTGCGAACCGGACCCGTACCTTGTCAGCCAAACAACTCACTCCTTCAGGCTAAATTCATAATTTGAAAAACCCTTTACTTTTACCTTATTTATTACGTCCCACTATCCTTCACTTCACAACTGCTCTTCACAAATACAGCTTTTCCTTCCGCCACGATCGCTTGGTCCTGGATCAATTCTCCGGCGGTCTCAATGGTCTTTTCTTTTTTTCGGGTAATCCTCGCGCACGCCCGAAGCGGTATTTCCGTCCGACAAGGCTTAAGAAAACGGACTTCGAGAGTTCCGGTGACCGCCATCTCGCCGGCGGCCTTAATACTGTGAGACACGGCTTCGTCAAGCAGCGCAGAAACGATGCCACCGTACACCACCCCTTGCAATCCCTGGAAATGCCAAGGGACTATTCCCGCGAGACAGGTATTCACTCCGTCCTGGGAAAATGTAAGTTTGATTCTACTGCAATAAGTAATTTTGCTGCAAAAGAACGAAGGAAGCCTGGGCCTGAGCTGCCTGAATCAGCCGCCGAAATCACCGCGTTTTCGCAGTAAAAAGGCCAAGGACGGCCTTTTCAGCAGCACTGCAACCAGACGTGGTCTGATGCGTGCGGGAAAATGCCAGATGAGGCGGGGCTGATGGCAACGGGGTCTTGCTGAAATGAGTTTTTGCAGCAAAATCAAACTTTATGCCCTGCGGGTTGCGGGTCCCCCAAAGAAAACATCTATGGTCATTAATAAAGTTCATGCTCCCTCACTCCATTTCCAAACCATGCAAAGATCTGCTACCTGCGGATTTCGGAAAGATAGAGAAATTCAATATCCGGATCATTAAAACTGTTAAAGAACTCAGTCAGGGCTTGATATGTCTCATCCCTCGGATGGCCGATCGCCACGGCATAGCCCTGCCGGCGGGCCAGAGCCACTGTTTCATGCAACCTGTCAAGCACGTATTCCCGGGAATCTTCTCCGTCCAGGAAGACATCCCTCCGGTAACTGGTTATGCCTGCAACGTTGGCTTGGGAATAGGCCAGCGAAGAAACAGAGGTCAGGCTGTCCAGAAAATAGAGGTTCTTTTCTCTTAAAACCCGCATGAACTTCTCCATCGTAGTACGGTCGGAGGTAGCCCGGGATCCCTTATGATTGTTCAGGCCTACTGCATAAGGCACTCCTTCCCGGGATTCGATGAGCATCCTACGGATGGTTGCGATGTCAGTCCCGGTACGGAGCAAAAAAGGTTCCCGCTCATTCTGGGCTGGGTCAACAGCTTCCATGGGAAAGTGGATTATGACTTCTCTTCCGACTTCCCTGGCCCGACGGGCAATGACCGGACTGAGTGGAAGATGGGGTAAAATCGCCATGGTCAGTTTATGGGGAAGGGCCGCAAACCGCTCAGCTTTTTCCAGGGAGTATCCGAAATCATCGATCACCAGAGCCACTTGGTAGCGGGTGATGAGCAAGACATCGAGGACAAACCAGGGCTTTAGATCCCGGAAAATATAGTAACGGTCTCCGTCGCTTTCGGCCCTACGCTCTCCATAATATCCGAATTGCGACAGAATGGAAAAAATGAGTTGCATCCTTTGAGCGAGGATATCCCGCTCTTCATTTTTCCTGATCTCAACCTGAACTTCCAGAGCCTCATAGACAGTACCCGGCAAATCCACAGTTTGCATCACAAGGCTGGGGAGCAATTCCTGGATTTCCTGAAGGATAAAAAGAGCTAGCCATTTCTCCTGCTCAGAGGGTGCCATCCGGGCAAACGCGATATAACGGTTACGTACTGGGTTCTCCCTGGTCACCTCATTGATGAGAGTCAGTGAAACAGCGATGAGAGAGACGACGATAAACCAAAAAACTGCCTTACCTGACCATGGCCACTTCATTCAACATCCTCTGTATTTCCCGTAAGGCGGTTTCCATCTGTTCTTCATCGTCCTCAACGACTACATCAGGCTCGATACCCCGTTCTTTTATCTTGGTTCCATCAGGCAGGAAAAACTCGGACACGGTAAATAAAATACCGCCACCGTGCGACAGAGGAAATATCTGTTGAACAACACCCTTGCCAAACGATTTTTCTCCGATAATTTCCGTATACAGGTTTACCCGGAGCGCACCAGCCATAATTTCGGCCCCGCTTGCCGTGCCTTCGTTGATCAGGATCACTATGGGAGCGTCCCAGACTCTGGGGTTAAAGTTACGGAGGACATCCCGTCTTCCAGTGTTGTCCTGTATGATCAATAGCGGGCCATCTCTCGGAACGAAGAGGCCGGTACTCTGAATGGCGGTCGTCAGAAGCCCTCCCGGATTATTCCGCAAATCGAGAATCAAACCCCGAACCTCGAGTCGCTTCAGAGCTTCCAAGGCTTCCCGAAGTTCGCTGTCTGTTTTTCCGTGGAACTGATTCAGCCGCAATAGGCCGATCCCTTCCTCGATCAACTCGAACTCCACACTCTTGATCCGAATGATGTCTCGAATCACGGTAGTGGCATAGACGCCATCCAGGCCTTCCCGCTCAATCTCCAGGACCACCTGCGTCCCTACCGGACCGCGTAGCCGCCTCACCGCCTCATCCATGGCCATACCTTCGGTCGAAATTCCATCAATGGACAGGATCACATCACCGGCCCGCACGCCAGCCTGAAAGGCGGGTGAACCCATGTAGGGAGAGATGACCGTCAGTCGGTCTTCCTGCATGGTAATAACCACCCCCAACCCGGAAAATTCACCATCGATGCGATCTTCCTGCTCGATCCGATAATCTTCCGGGTCAAGATACCGGGCATACGGGTCGTCAATTTCTTGCAAAATCCCCCGGATAGCCTCTTCGACCATGGCTTCCCGGTCCGAGGTGGAAAAGTTGTAATGTTCGTTCTCTAAAAGATGGATGGTTTCCAGCAAAGGCTGCCAGTAAAGGTCGTCAAACAACCTCCGCACGTCGATATCATCCCGGTTGGCCTTGACCGTGCTCCAACCGAACAGAAACGCCAGCAAAATAGTAAAGGTCATCCATATGGCCACTCGTTTTGTGTTCACATTCTTCACTCCGTCAACGCCCGTGCCGTCGACCAGCCGGGAAATATATCTTACCACATTCTTTCCAGGCATTATCCAGTCTCCCCATCGTCAAACACCCAGAGTCATTGTTGCAGCCAGAGCATGGGGTTCTCTTCCCGGGCATCTGTCCCCACTCTCACCTCGAAATGGACCATCGGCTGCTCAGCTAAACCTGTGTCTCCCACCGTTCCGATCACTCCGCCTCCGCTGACCATATCGCCCGGGTTCACCCGTATTTCGTCGAGGTGGGCATACATAGTGATCACGTCCGATCCATGATCAATGAGGATGGTCCGCCCATACCCCCGAATGCTTCGGGCCAGAATCACGACACCGTCATGGGCAGCGTAGATATTCGTTCCCCGGTTGGCGGCGATATCAATCCCTGGATTGTAGACCTGGATTCCAAAGGTCGGATCTTTCATTTCCCCAAAACCGCGAATCACCCTCCCACCGCTGACCGGCCAGAAGAAACGTCCCTGACGAACCGGAGGCAGATTCGCGACCGGTGAAGGAACACCCTCACGAGCCCGGCGCATTTCCTCCTGGAGTTGTGCGATCAGGTTCTGGAGGTCTCTCTGGGATTCGACGAGTTCTGTCCGGCTCCGCTCAAACTGCTTCCGGTCGGAAGTAATGTGGGACAACATATCCCGCCTGGCTTCGTTCAGACTCTCTACCTGCCGATCTTCCAGAACCAACTTCTCCTTTAAAACCACTTCCAGTCGGATACGCTGGATCACTCCATCCAGTTTTTCCTGCAGGGTAGTTTTTTGATCTAAATACCGGTTAATAGTCACACGCTCAGCCTCGACATACTTTCTCAACAGGTACCACTGTTCCTTTACGAGATTTGGATCGGTCGCGCCCAGCAAAATATCCCAGACATCGACCTGAGCTTTGAATTTGTAAGCTCTGACCATCACCTGGCGCACCTTATTCTGATTGGCCTCGATCTCCCCGCTCAACCGTTCGATGTCCCGGTTCAGAATCGACCGTTCCTCCTCGAGTTGCAAAATCCGGTTGCGGGATTGGGCAATACCTCTTTCCAGTTCTTCGATTTGGGCCTCCAGATCCCGAACTTCCTGGACGACGTTTTGTTCAGCCCTCTCCAACTGCCTCAGTTCTTTTTCCAGTTGCGCCTGTTCCTGTTTGATCCGTTCGAGCTCTTTCAATTGGGTGTCGATTTCCCGTTCGATACTTGTTTCCTGAGTCCAAGCCGGGGCGCTGCACATCAAAAGGACGACCAGCACCAGGATGCCCAAAGGAAGACGTTTACTCATGCTTCACTTCTCCGTAAAATGGCTCCGGTCGCCAGGTAACTCCCTAAAAACCCGATAAACCCTCCCAACCCGGTATTGGCGATCGCCATCGGCCAGACGGCTTCATCAAGGGTGATCCAGGGAAAAAAGGGAAAGGCGGTATGGAGAAATTCCAAGCTGAAGCTTAAAACAAAATATGACAAGAAGAAAGAGGCAATGCCAGCAAAAAAACCTTCAGAAAACCCTTCGTAGAGAAATGGACGGCGAATGAACCGTTCGGTCGCTCCCATTAAATAAGAGACCCGGATTTCATCCGCGCAACTGTGGATGGATATTCGGATGACATTGATAATCACAATCAGGGAAAAAATAAATATTCCCAACAGGATGAAACTACCCAACCCTAATAACATCTGATAAAAATCGATGAATGTCTCCAAATTGCGTCCACCGTGGATGACTTCTTCAAAGTACGCGATTTCCCTGAGCCGTTCAGCAAGACGGGGAACCTCCTCTAACCGGCGGGAAGTCACTTCCAAAGACTGGGGAAAGGGGTTGTCCTCCGGAGGAAAATCTTCTTCGCGCAATTCAAAATATTCGAGGAAACGGCGGCGGGCCTCTTCGCGGTCAACCAGAACAACCTCACGGGTTTCCGGGAAATTCCTGATATTCGTGAGAATCGGCTCAATCTGTTCAGAGGAAAAGGTGTCTTCAAAATAAGCCTTTACGGTGAACGCTTCGCCTAAAAAGGCCCCCATTTTTTCCAGTTCCAAATAACCAAAGATAAAAATATTGACAATCAGTTGGGTAAAAAAAATACTGAAAAACCCCATTAAAAACAAGTGCGGAGAACGTTGCATACGGTGGAACACGCTCAGAAGAAACACGGAAACTCAGTCCCTCCGCCGATCATAAACCACTTCGCCTCCGTTGAGGTATACCAATCTCGCTGGAAATCGTTCCAGAATGTACTTGTTATGCGTGGACATGATCACCGTTATACCTTTATCCCGGCAATATTCATAGAGGGTGGTGACCATGTCAACCGCGGTCTCTCCGTCCAAATTACCGGTCGGTTCATCGGCCAGGATCAGGCGAGGCCGATGGATCACGGCCCGACCGATACACAGTTTTTGTTTTTCCCCACCGGACAGCCATTCGATTCGATGATGTTTTTTCTCTTGCATACAAAGGGTATCGAGAACCATGTCAGCTAACTGGAGCATCGACCGCCTGGCCACTCCCATCACTTCCAGTGGAAAAATCAGATTTTCCAGGACCGTACGGGAAGAAAGCAATCTAAGGTCCTGGAAAACAACGCCGATGTTTCTCCGCAATATGGGCAGATGCCCGTCATCCAGTTGGTTCACCCGAAAACCCTCAAGCCAGATATTCCCCGAAGTGGGAACCTCTTCCCGAGTGATGAGTTTCAGCAAGGTGCTTTTCCCGGCACCGGTCACACCTACCAGAAACACAAATTCTCCCTCCTCGATCACCAGGCTGATATTGTTGAGGGCCCGAGCTCCATTCGGGTAGATCTTATAAACCCGCTTGAACTCTATGAATACCTTCCCCAGTTCTTCGTCCATGAGAAAGTCCTTTCCTTCATCCACTGGGATACGGGTCTATTATACCATCCGCCCTGTTCTCTGCCAGATCGTCTGTATTTACAACCCAGGTTTTTTACCACCGGCCGGATCGGTACGAATCAGGGTAGGCGCCGATGCGCTGTTAGGCGCTCACACGCCACCAACCAACCGAACCGGCAAAAGGAAGGTATGATCCGTTTCAACCGCCGGGGTTCAGAGATTACCCGCCATACCCATTCCACACCGAATTTCCTGAATAGGGCCGGCGCTCGTCGCTTGCTCCCTCCGATCACGTCAAAGCTCCCCCCTACACCCACCAGAACCCGGGCTATCAGCCGGGACCGGTGGCGGGCGATCCATTCCTCCTGACGGGGGGACCCCAACCCAACCAGGAGGACATCGGCCCTGGTTCGGTTTATTTCCCGCACGAGGAGATCGTCATCACTAAAATACCCGTGATGCCAGCCAGCCAAGCGGATTCCCGGAAACCGCTCCCTGATTCTCCTCACCGCCTGATCAAGGGTTTTCCCGCTTCCTCCCAAGCAGTAAATCTTCCAGCTACGCCTGGTTCCTTCCCAGAAAATTTCCTCAGCCAGCTCGACCCCGGGGAGACGGTTATGGATCGGACAGCCCAAAATACGGGAAGCCAGAACAACGCCGCTCCCATCGGCCACCAAGTACTCCGCCCTGCGGAGTACTCTTTGAAAGTTGGTGTCATAGGACTGGTGAGCCAGCATTTCCGGATTCAGAGTCACTATCTGGACTTGCCGTCCCGCTGCGATATCTTGTTTCAGGAGATTAATGAGGTGAAGCATGGAGACATCAGTCACAGAATACCCCAACAGGTCGCGGAGTGGAGGAGTAATCATCACAGATTCCCCTGCAGAGAAGCGAACACCGCCTCGCACAGGCCATTCTCATCCTGGAGAAAACGATCGATCTCCGCCTGCACCTGTTTCCCCTGTTCCCGAATGACAGCCCGATTCTGAAATGAGACCGCAAGCGTTTTCGAATCAACTTTTTCCCAGCGCAGAAGATTCTTGTTCTCCCACCAGCGGCATAGCGCGGCAATTTTGGGGTCAATATCGAAAGCAAACCAGGGAACACCCATCCGGCTGGCGATGATCGCCGGATGAAGCCGCATCGTGAACAGGCAGTCAAGATCCAGAAAATATCTTTTAACTTCATCGGTAGAAGTAAAATAACGAGTCCGGCAACCGGTCTCCCGGCCGAGACGTTCCACCGTGGCCCGGTCGAGTTCCTGGTGAAAGCCGACACACTCCACCGGCCGACCGGTCGTTTCCCTGAGTTCACATAGAGCCATCCGCAAAACCGCTTCGCGGTCCGGTGGCATCGTGCGCAAAAATACAGCAATCCGGTCGCGACAGTAATCCCGGTTTTGCTCGGGCTCAAAGAGTGAAAAAACCGGGTCTCGTCCTTCCAAAATTCGTTGTGCCGAACAACTGTACTCAGCGGCCAAAGCCGCGGAATCAGCGTCTCGGGCAACAAAAAGGGTAAGACGACGCATCAGGCGCTTCATAAGAAAACGACTCAAGCGTTTCTGAAAGGGACCCAGACCACAGCGAAAAAAAACCACCGGTTTCTTCAAGCGTATGGCCACATTCACAAGAGTCCAGTAATAGAGGAGGGAACGGAGGCTGGATGCATCCTGCAACAGGCTTCCGCCGCCGATCACCACTCCGTCACAGCAGCGCAGTTCCCGCCAAATTTCGCTCACCGGGCGGCGCGGAACCGGAACTGTTCCTGTAGGCAGGCTTACCGGAAGATCCTTCCCGCGGCTCAAGACAGAGAGATCCAGGGAGATGCCCTGCCGCTGGGCAAATGCCGCCAATTCACGGCTGACAGCCATAAGGCTCAACTCGTCTCCCCAGTTGCCAAAGCCATAGTAACCGACAAGAAAGACCCGCACGGGTTCTTTAACCTTGGTAGCGTCCCACCCAACGCCATAAATGAGTCGCAATCCAGATACACACCAGGTAGCCTGCCGTGACCGGAAGACTCAGGACTAAAGCATTGAGAAAGCGCAGGAGAACGAACAAGAGACCGGTATGAATATGACAGAATGAGTTAAAAAAGGTGACAAAACCGATACTTGCCCCCAGCCAGAGAAGCAGCTGGAAAATGGCTCGTATTCCTTTTCCCCGATAGACAAACAGAAGCCACAGGGCCGGGTATCCGAGAAGAAACTCCCTGGTCCGGGGGCGCATGAACATCACCTCTTCCAGGAGGATGCGCATCCGGCTTTCGATGGCGCCAGCGGGCCATAGGGGAAAATTTCCGGTCCTGGTGAGAAACAGAACTGAACCGACCGCCAGAATCCCGACGATAATCAGCTCATAACGGCGGAGAGCACCGTCAGCGACGGCGGGGATGCTTCTACCCAGAGCTTTTGTCTTGAACAAGTAAAGCAGGACTAAAATGATTGGGACCACCAAAGAGGCCTTGACTCCCCAGTATTGGTCAATACGCAGAACATAGGACCGATCGAACTGTCCGAGACCGACCACGAGCGATCCGGCGAATAGCACAAGAAAAGCCAGGACGACACTGCGTATCACCGGAAGCTTCTCCCGGTAGCTGTCGACCAAGAGAAAAACGCTCAGGGCCGGAAAGGATAATCCGGCGAAAAACCCCATATAACGCATGCCCTCCGCCCGGTTGAAGACTATCATCCCCAGAAGGAACACTCCGGCCAAAGCCATAACAATCCAACGCCCGGGGAAGAAGGCTCCATAGACAGCAGTAAAAGCCAAGGCCACGGCAAAGCCATAAAGAACAAGAGAGAACAACCCGGGTGTGAAGGGATCCAACGGTTCAACTGGACCAAAGGTAAAACCTCTTTCTTCCAGTTCGAGAGACAAAGAGGCCAGATAATCCCGGTTTTTCTCCCAGATGGTGAAGGAGGGCTCGGTGAACAGGCGAACGTAGAGCAACCGGATGGAACGTTCCCGAACGGCTCTCAGGAAGCGGTCCCGGGCTTCTCGGGGAGTAAAATTCTTCAATTCATCAGGGGGAATACTGTGCACCCGTACCGTCACATCGCTGGCCAGGCGGGCCAGGGCGGTTTCCCCCTTTTGACCGACAAACTCTACGTACCCCCACCAAGTACCGGATTCTTCAAGATATTCAGCCATGGCCGCCAAGGAACGCGAGTCGCCATATCCAAAAACTTCATCACCGACGGAAATCATGCCCGGTGTATCAATCCATAGGTCATCGGCCAAAATTCTCTTCAGAACTTCGGGTGGAATTCCCTGGAAATTCCGGGGGCGGAGTACTACTCGGTACCCCTGTTCCCGGAGGGAAGCAATCAAGGTCCGGTTCCAGCCCAGACTGATTTTATCCTCCTCTTCAGGAAACACATTCACACCCAGAAGCGTCCCTTCAGTCCGGACCGTCTTTCCCAACAGTACGAGGTGAGCGGCGATTTCCTCGCGCAATTCTGGATCCGGTACCGAGAAATAGCGCAGGGAATCGGCCAATCCCACCGGCCTGGAAACCGGGACAATCCGCCCGGCCGCCTGCAGAGTGCGAATATCATAGTCGCTTACGCCCACGGTGGAATATCCCAGTTCACGAGCCTCACCAAGCAAGCTGAATGGATCGCGCCCGGTCCGGGCCGCCAAAAGCTCGATATCCCACCAATCCAGGATCTTTTCCACTGTCCCCCAGCCAGCTTCGACCCTGAGCCGCATCGGGAAAAGGGGAAGCGAGGCGGCGGCAACCAGGATCAGGACAATAATCAGGAGTAGGGTTCTTTCTTTCATACCTGGCTCTCAACGATTTCCAGGAGGAGGTCACCAGCATCGACTGTTTCGTTTTCTCCAACCAGAATCCTGGTAACAACACCCGAATTTTCCGCCTGAATTTCATTTTCCATCTTCATGGCTTCCAGGATGAGCAAAACCTGACCGACTTCCACCTTATCTCCTTTATCGACATTTATTGAAAGCACCCGACCGGGCATCGGTGAGCGGACCGAAGTGGTCACCTGGAGAGGCGGGGTCTGCGCTTTCCCAGCGCCTGAAAGCTTTTTGACCTCTTCAATTCGCAAGCCATCCGGTGTATTTCCGGGAGTGATTTCCGCCACTTCAACTTCGTACTCTTCGCCGTTCACCCGGACCAGAAATTTCCGCATTATCGACATTTACCTCCTCAGGCTGAAGTTCCAGGACTTTTCATGAAGCGACAACATTTTCCAACTCCGGTTTTTTCGGGAAATATAGGATGACCTCCGCTTTGTTTCCGGCGACAGCATCCGGACGATACATGCGGAAATAGCTGCCAGAATCTTCGGATCGGTAAGCGAGGTCGGATCAGACCGGGATATTGCCATGTTTTTTCCCTCTTCCCGTTTCCCTTTTCGACCAGAACAGTTCGAGACCGCGGATCAATTTCCACCGGGTTTCGGACGGGTGAATGATTTGATCTACATATCCCCGTTTCGCTGCCTGGTAAGGGTTGTAAAATTCATTGCGATACTGTTCGATGCGTTCTTCCCGCTCAGCCAAACTATCGATTGCCTTATCGATCTCCCGGCGGAAAATAATGTTTACGGCGCCATCTGCTCCCATGACGGCAATTTCGGCGGTCGGCCAAGCCAACACCAAGTCTGCTCCCAGATCCCGGCAACACATGGCCAGGTACGCCCCGCCGTAGGCTTTGCGACAAATCACGGTCAGCTTCGGAACGGTGGCTTCGGAATAGGCATACAAGAGCTTGGCTCCATGACGAATCACTCCACCGAATTCCTGGGCTGTCCCGGGAAGATACCCAGGCACGTCGACCAATGTGACCAAGGGAATATTGAAGGCATCACAAAATCTGACAAAACGGGAGGCCTTATCCGACGCATCGATATCGAGACAGCCGGCCAGATGGTTTGGTTGGTTGGCTACGATGCCTACCGAATATCCACCGAGCCGGGCGAAACCGATCACCACATTCCGGGCATAATCTTTGAGAAATTCAAAAAAATTATGATCATCGACGATCTCGGTGATTACCTTCTTGATATCGTACGGTTTATTCGGGTTCGTCGAAACAAGACTCATGAGCTCGTCAACGGGGCGATTGGCCGGATCTGCGGTCTCGTTATAGGGGGGATCTTCGGAGTTATTCGAGGGTAGATATCCCAAAAGGGTCCTGATCTGAACAAAACATTCTGCTTCCCCACTGGCGACCAGAGATGCGACACCGCTTTTGGTCGCATGAGTTCGGGCGCCGCCCAGTTCTTCAGCGGATACATCTTCCCCGGTTGCTGCCTTGACAACCTGCGGACCGGTGACGAACATCTTACTGGATTCCTCGATCATGAACACAAAATCCATTAGCGCCGGGGAATAGACCGCGCCTCCGGCACAGGGACCGGCGATGACTGCAATCTGCGGGATCACTCCCGAAGATTGGGTATTGCGGAAAAAGATCTGCCCATATCCGGAGAGGGAGTCAATTCCTTCCTGAATTCGCGCTCCGCCGGAATCATTGATTCCAATAATCGGCGCGCCGATTTTGATGGCCATGTCCATCACCTTGCAGATCTTCTTGGCATGCATTTCGCCGAGGGAACCACCCATGACCGTAAAATCCTGCGAGTACAGACAGACCGCCCGCCCATCAATTGTTCCAAATCCCGCCACAACACCGTCAGCCGGAACAAGCTTACCGTCCATGCCGAAACGGACGGAACGGTGGTCCAGAAAGAGATCCACTTCCTCAAAGCTTCCCGGGTCAAGCAAGAGATCCAGTCGTTCCCGGGCGGTCAACTTCCCGCTCTGATGCTGTTTCTCTACAGCCTTTTCTCCACCACCGGAGAGGCAAATCCGTCGCTTGGTTTCAAGCTCTTCGATCAGTTCTGAAAGCGTTTTGCCGGACATTCTCTATCCTTCCTTTGAAGAACCTTGTCTTATCCTTCCTCAAATCCTTTTTCAGCCTTTTCTCCAACTTTCCCACTACTAAACCGCATCTTGGAAGTCAAGTTTTGACCATTGCTGCAATGACTGGTTCGGGAACGGGAACGATTCCGTCCACGTCAATATCCACTCGCTTGAGTTCCACCCCGCTTAAATCCTCGACCCGTTGTCGCAAAAATTTCTGGATATATCGGCAACTACGGGATAGATTGGGGTGTCCCCAAAGAACACACATGATTCGGACATAGACACCGGTATCCTGCTTATGGATGACGATATCGTTGACCGCTTCTACCCTGGAAAGATTGGTCAAGAGAATCCAAACCAGCGAACGCAGCGCTATTTCAGATACAGTAAGTTTCCCAAGATAGCTGAAGGGAGGCCGGACAACAGTTTTTTCCTTCGACGAATAAAACCAGCCCCAGACCTTGACCGGGACGGTATCTACCAGGTTCCCCCATAGGTTCCGCTTCAACTCGATGAGTGGAACCGGTATGGTATGCTTGCCTTCGTTCTCTCGAGCTAAGCGGGCCAACTCGATGTCCTGGACCGAGGCGATCCGGTCGATATCGATCCATTCCGAGGGGAGAGGCAGGTTCAAACGCCGGCAGATCGTTTCCACCATCTGGCAGGAAATACCTAAAACTATCATTCTCTCGGGCTTTGCTTCCGCAAGGGCTACGGTTACCTTCTCCCGGTGTTCGGGATAATAGAATACCGCAACCTTGGCCGCCTTGATCTTGCTCATTTCCGCCTTGGCCGACCGACCAGCGACGATCCGTCCCTCGCAGATCAACAACCCGTCGTCGATGATGCAGGTGATCCCATAGCGTTGCGCGATATGAGGTGCCCGATAACTTTTTCCGGTACCGGTGGATCCTACCAGAGCGTAAACAATCACAGGATTCGTTCCTGTCTCAGATATCTCTCGACAAATTCCTCAATCTCACCGTCCATCACCCGCTGAACATTACCGGTTTCGTGATTGGTACGGTGATCTTTGACCATATTGTACGGATGAAACACATAGGTCCGAATCTGGCTGCCCCAGGCGATATCTTTATGTTCTCCTTTTTGCTCCTGGATTCTTTCTTCCTGCTCGCTTTTCTGCCGTTCATACAATCGGGCCCGGAGGATCCGTAAGGCGACTGCCTTGTTCTGGTGTTGGGAACGCTCATTCTGGCACTGGGCCATGATTCCAGTGGGAAGGTGGATGATTCTCACTGCCGAATCGGTGGTGTTGACATGCTGACCCCCGGCCCCCCCGGAACGGTAAGTTTCGATCCGCAGATCCTGTGGATTCATATCCACTTGGATTTCATCGTCGAGATCGGGAGTCACCTCAACCAAGGCGAATGTCGTATGACGTCTTTTGTTGGAATCAAACGGTGAAATCCGGATAAGGCGATGGACGCCTCGCTCCGACTTGAGGTACCCATAGGCATACTCTCCCTGAGCCAGATAGGTGATATGTTTTAATCCGGCTTCATCTCCCTCCAGTGAGTCGATGACTTTGATCTCGAAACCCTTCCGTTCACAGAAACGGGTATACAATCGAAACAACATCTCTACCCAGTCCTGAGATTCTGTCCCGCCCGCACCGGAATGGATGGCTATGATCGCCCCGGCCCGATCTTCCTGATCTTTAAAAAGAAGGCGAATATCCAGATCTCCCACAGCTTGGGCCAAGCTACGCACGTCACCAGCCAGTTCTCGGTATTCCGGATCCTCCGGGTCATAAAGTCCGCTTAATTCCTGGACATCTCGCGAACGATGGGCAAGGGATTCGTATTCTTCGAGAAGATTCTTATGCTTTTTGTAGTCCTGGAGGAGAACTCCCTGATTAACGGTCTTGTCCCAGAATCCGTTTTCCGACATTTTCGCCTCAATGTCCTGAATTTTTTGCCGGATATTCTCCCGGTCAAAGATACCCTCCGATTTCCGCAAGCTTGTCGCGTATAATTTCCAGTTCATCGATAATTTCGATGTTCATCGTTTCATCCTCCAATGTTTTTTATCAGGATGCCCCACAACAGTGTTTATATTTCTTTCCACTCCCGCAGGGACAACGGTCATTACGACCGATTTTCTTTTTTCGGTGCGCCTCCAACGACCCAGGAACTGGTACGGTTTTTTGGGTTTTCGCCGGTTGGGTTCCCAGTTGCGGGGTACGGGAATCCTCCGGCTGAGGACGGGGTCGTGGTCCGGTCACCACATTCACCCGCAGCAGATAGCGCAGAGCATCTTCCCGAATCTGGGCGATCATGTCCTGAAACATATCGAACGCTTCCAACTGATATTCGACGAAGGGGTCCCGCTGGCCGACCGCCCGCAAGCCAATGCCCTCCCGTAAATGATCCATGTTGTGGAGGTGTTCCTTCCAATGACTGTCCACAATTCGCAAAAGAACAATCCTCTCCAGCTCCTGGAAAACAGGCTCACCGATGGTCTTGACTCGCTCTTCATAGCGTTCCCGGGTCAGGCGTTCGAGCATATCGCGCAGTTTCTCCCGGTCGAAGGTTTCCCGTTCGGGACCCTTCACTGAAAGCTCGTATCCGAAGACGGCCATCAGGTGTCCGTTCAATCCATCCCAATCCCATTCTTCGGGGTAGCGCTTCTCGCTGGCAAAAGTATCGAGAATCCCGGTAAGGAGTTCTCCCAGCATCCCAAAAATATAGGAACGGAGACTCTTTTCAAAAAGAACCAGACGCCGCTGTCCGTAAATAACCTCCCGCTGCTTCCCCATCACATCGTCGTATTGGAGGAGGGTTTTTCTGATATTGAAATGGTATCCTTCCACCTTTTTCTGGGCGCCCTCGATCAATCGAGTCACCAGGGACGATTCGATGGGTATCCCCTCGTCAACTCCAAACCGGTCCATGATGCCGCCCACCCGCTCCGAACCGAAGAGGCGTAATAGGTTGTCTTCCAGGGACAGGAAAAACCGGGAAGAACCGGGGTCTCCCTGTCTCCCGGAACGTCCCCGTAATTGGTTGTCGATCCGGCGGCTCTCGTGACGTTCGGTGCCGACGACATGGAGTCCTCCCAGGTCGGCCACCCCGATCCCCAGCACGATGTCGGTTCCCCGGCCGGCCATATTTGTGGAAATGGTCACTGCCGTACGCTGGCCGGCATTTTTGATGATATCCGCCTCTTTTTCGTGATTCTTGGCATTGAGCACAGCATGGGGAATAGCCTTCTTCTCCAACAGACGGCTCAGGTTTTCAGATTTTTCAATCGAGACTGTTCCGACCAGGACCGGTCTCCCTTCCCGGTACAAGGTTTCGATCTCTTGGACGACAGCATTGAATTTATCTTTCTCGTTGCGATAAACCGCGTCTGAAAAATTAGTCCGCTTCAGCGGTTTATTCGGGGGGATGGTGACCACCGGCATTCCATAGGTATAAATAAACTCGTTTTCCTCAGTTTTAGCCGTTCCGGTCATGCCGGATATTTTGTCGTACATCCGGAAGTAATTCTGGTAGGTGATCGAAGCCAGCGTCTGGTTTTCATTGGCCACCTGGAGTTTCTCCTTCGCTTCGATAGCCTGGTGCAAACCTTCGCTGTACCGGCGGCCCTGCATCATGCGTCCGGTAAACTCATCGACAATAATAACCTCCCCGTTATTCACCACATAATCAACATCGATTTTATAAAGATGATGGGCACGTAAGGACTGGCGGACCAACTGTTCGGCCGGGTTTTTTCCGGAACCTTCATAGAGGTTGTCCACGTGCAGCAATCTTTCCACCTTACCCACCCCGTTTTCCGTGAGCCAGATGGAACGGGTCTTTTCCTCATAGTCGAAATCCTCACTGTGCACGAGCTTTCTAACGACTTTATCCACCCGGTAGTATATATCGGTGGAATCTTCAGCCGGCCCGGAAATAATCAGTGGAGTGCGCGCCTCGTCGATCAAAATCGAGTCGACCTCATCGACTATGGCATAATGCAGTTCCCGCTGCACAATATTCTCTTTCCTCCAGGCCATGTTATCCCGCAGGTAATCGAACCCATATTCGTTGTTCGTTCCATAGGTGATGTCGGCCGCATAAGATTTCTTCCGTTCGGCTGGCGTCGATTCGTGTTGGATCAAGCCGACCTCAAGCCCCAGAAGCTCAAAAATCGGTCCCATCCAGAAACGGTCCCGTTTCGCCAGGTAGTCATTGACGGTAACGATATGTACCCCCTTTCCGGTAAGGGCGCTGAGATAGGCCGGCATGGTAGCCACCAAGGTTTTTCCTTCCCCGGTCTGCATCTCGGCGATTTTTCCTTCGTACAGAACCACCGCGCCGATGACCTGCACGTCAAAGTGCCGCATCCCGACCACCCGGCGGGAGGCTTCCCGTACCACGGCAAAGGCCTCACACAGGATCTCCTCAAGAGATGCTCCG
>DATIKP010000060.1 GCA_035477455.1 Atribacteraceae bacterium | reverse complement strand
TGTTTCCCAGGCCTATGAGAAACAAAGCATCATCATTACGTCGAACCTGCAATTCGGGCAGTGGAACAGCGTGCTCGGCGACAACAGGTTAACTGCGGCAATGATCGACCGCCTTGTTCATCATGCGCATATCCTGGCTTTTACCGGTAAAAGTTTCAGGTTGAAACAGGCCTTGTCCGGAGTGAAAAATACCGGAATTGATGATGCGGAGGTGGATGAAACATAAAAAGAACATATGTTTTTCCCTTCCCCCTAGGGGGAAGGGGGGATCCCTTCTATCGTACATGTACCGTACACAAACGATGGCAGCCTTCTATCTCTGCACTTTTACGCTGCCGAACTATGTAATTTTATCTTGCCAAACACATGCGCTGGTTCATAAAGCGGAATCACAAGTTCTCGGCATCAGCCAGGCGCTGTTCGGCCGACCGGCCCTCTGGGGTCATCCCTGGGAAGCGGTGGATCCGCTTTTCGTGGCCCTTCCCATCGCAGCGGTCTTGACCTGGATCGTCAGCCTCTATACCAAACCGATGGAAGCGAAACACCTGAACGAATGCTTCAATGGCATGTCCATGAAAACAGCCATTCGGAAGGCCTGAGTGAAGAACCAAGTGATATGAACTGAGCCGTCCCATCACACCCTCGGTAGTCGGCGTTTGTGGGACGGCTAACGGATACCCTCCCGGACAGCCCTGATGGCCAGTTCCACCCGGTCTTTGAGGTTGAGTTTACGCAGGATCGAACTGATGTGGTTCTTGACCGTGCTCTCGCTGATAAAAAGAGTTTCGGCGATATCCGAGTTGGATTTCCCCTGTACAATGGATTTGACGATATCCATCTCCCGGCGAGAGAGAATCCGGTATAACTCCGATTCATCCTCTTTCCCGGGTGAAAACTTCCTCATCAAGTCGATCACCTTGGAATAAATCCGGTCGCTGAGCAAAATTTCCCCAGCCAGGCAACTATGAATACTTTTGATCAGGCGCTCAGGCGAATCCTGTTTCAGGATATAACCACGAGCCCCTTCTTTCATGGCCCGGGAGATGATCTCTTCGTCTTCTTCCACCGTCAGCATGACCACCGGAATATTCGGATACAGCACACTGGCCTCCCGTAAAAAATCGATACCGGTTTTGCCGGGCATGTTGAAATCAACCATCACCAAGTCCACGGGAAATTCGGCAAGCTGAGCTATGGCTTCCCGTACCGATTGCGCGGTAAAGGCCACCTGTAGCCCGCCCTCCTCTTCCAGAAGCTTTTTCAGCCCGGCCAAAAAGATGGGATGATCATCAACCAGTGCGATCTTTGTTGTATTCAACGTGATGCCTCCCTTGAAACAATCGAAATCGGTGATCCATGACTGGTGTTCAACGATATCATTGCGTGCTTCATTGACCGGATCAGTCTTCAGGCAGTGGAATTTTGGCCATGATCCTGGTCCCTTCACCGGGCCGGGTAAAGACCCGGAAACTGCCCTTGAGGAGGCGAATCCGCTCCCGAAGGTTGGATAGACCGAAATGTTCTCCCTGGTTTTTACTGGTTTTTTCCCGCATATTGAACCCCTTCCCGTTATCCTTGACCAAAATGCTCAACGTATTGTTCTGCTGGACGAGCGACACCTCCACCTGGTTCGCTTCTGCGTGTTTCTGGATGTTCGCCAGCGCTTCCTGAACGATCAAGGTCACCATCTTGAATATACCATAGGGGATCTTGGGCACCGGGATCCTGGAATCAAGATGAATATCCAGGCCGGGGCTGGAGAACAACCGAACCAGGTCTTGTATTTTTTCTTCAAATCGGCTACGGGATACCGGCTTCCCCTTCAGCTCGGAAATGATAAAGCGGGACTCTTCCAACCCCAGGTCGTTGAGGCTTTTAATCTTTTCCAGGACTTTCCGCTGTTCCTCACTGAAAGAGACCTGGGAGTTCTCCAGAAAATGGAGGTAAATTTGGGTCGAAGCCAGAATCTGGGCCAACCCGTCATGAAGTTCCCGGGCGATCCGGTTGCGCTCTCTCATCCGGGTCAGTTTCCGGCTCTCTCCAAACAGGAACAGGTTTTGCAGACAGGAACCGGATAGATTGGCGACCATGGAGAGCACCAGCGAATCGATGATATCAATCGGTTGTTCTTGTATACCCAAAAAGAGGTAATACGGTTCATCGGCCAAGCTGATCGGTAAAACCAGGAATCGCTTGTGTTCCTCAAATGTCATGCTTCCGGGTTTCCTGGTTTCCAGGTAATCACTGACCAACCCATGAATTTCCTGAAGCCTTTTCCAGGTGAATGTTTTCGGCCATTCCTGCCGGTATACCAGGTAGGGCCTCACCCGGGACAATCGAAAAACGGCAGCCTGCCTGATGCCGGTCAAAATTTTTACCGAGTAATATATCCTGGAGAATACATCGTTCGGACATTCGGTGAAACTCATACCGGAAAACAGCGGTGTGATTTCTGACAGGGCGACCAATATTCGTTCCCGGTCCCTGCGTAACGCGTTCTCTTCGATCAATAGTGCGATATTGGTGGTCAGGGCTTGTAAGCGAGGAAGCCCTGAATGATCGAAACTTTTACCGGATCGGTTCAGGTTGAGAACCCCTACGACTTGTCCGTTTTCCCGCTTGATCGGCAACGAGATGGATAATTCGTTCCGCTCTCTGCGCCGAGAGGGAAAACTGATATCGGCCTCTCCGATCAGGATCGGTTTTCCAGTCCGGTAGACCTCTTCAGAAACACTATCCACGGAAAGGGGAATGGTTGATCCGATATATTCTTCCCTCAAGCCGCGACCGGCGGCGATCGTCAACCGGGAATTATCCTCGGCCAGTAAAATCGATCCGGTCGATGCCCCGGAAATGACAATCGCCAAATCAACGATGTGATCGAGACACTCCCTCTCGGTACCCGAAAATGTTTCGGTGATGGTCGAGATCATTCTTACCCTCTTGACAGTATGACAGGTCGCCGTACACGAAGTACACCGCTCATCCATTTCAAGTATAACACAGCAAAAATGGAGTGTTCAATTTCCCTGGGCTTTTTACCGGTACGCCCGGAGCTGCCTGATTTCGACATGGAAAAGGAGTCTCTCTACGCGGTGTTTCAGAAGCTGCACCACCCCCCCGCCTGGGCGAAACAGGATATGGAGGCCGTCGTGGCCGACCGGGAACTGGGAGAACTGCTCGGAGTGCCGAAAGGTTCCCCTTGTCTCTTGAGTGAACGAACCACTTATGATGAAGAAGGGGTTCCGATCGAACACAATGTGACTTATTTCCGGGGCGATCGCTGCCGTTTTACGGTCAACCTCACCAATCCATCCCTCGTTAAAAGTAGCGTGACCACATAGCAAGGCCTCGCCCGGGACGACGAGAGCCCCCTTCTCCCGAATCTTCCCCCTTTTTTTACATCGTCTGTCCCCTTGGCTCAGGGGGAAGCGCTGAACCCTTTTCGGCACTCCACCACTTCACAATCGTTATGGTAGGTACGTTCTGCCAGGAGAATCAGGACATTGACCGGGTCGTTTCCCCGGGCGAAAACGGCGTGATGCCAGACTCCGATTTTCAGGCGGACCAGAGTGAGTCGGGGGACGGCAAATACCTCGACGGCGAGATCTGGTATCGCCTGGGGCGCTCCGCCTACGTGCATGAACACATCCCCGTCCAGGGGGAGCAGGCCTTCCTCGGTATCGTGATGATGCTCGGTGAATTCGATCTCGTATGCCCGGGGATACACTCGCAATAGCGAAACACCCAAAATGGATTTACCGATGTTCTGGATCACCAGATCCGGGTAGAATTCGACCGGCGATTTGCCGAGCAGTTGAAAGTTTTCCGGCCCCACCTGGGCGAGGTGGACATACTCTCCGTACTTCTGGAACGCCTCCTGGCTGAGCGATTGAACGGTGAGCGTTTGGTTCATGATGGCCTCCTTATAAAAATGGAACAGTGATCGGTGAACAGTGAAAGGGTAGAAGGGTCGATGCCGTTGGACCCGCCGACCTGTTGACTTTGCCCTCAAAAAAGGATATCAGTCTGTGTTAGGATAGACAAGGGACGAATTGTTCACCGCTTTTACAGGAAGGAAAAAAGTCATGCGTGTTTTGCTGTGTCCGGATTCGTTTAAAGATTGCCTTTATGCCTGGGAGGTCGCCGCGGCGCTGGAAAAGGGACTGCGGGACATTCGGCCGGAGTGGGATATTGTGGCAAAGCCTTTGGCCGACGGGGGCGAGGGTACCGCTATGTGCCTCTTTCGCGGGATCGGTGGGGAACTGGTCCGCTTGACGGTGACCGGTCCTCTGGGGGAACCGGTGGAGGCGTTGTTGCTCCTACTTGCGGAGGGGAAGACTGCTGTGATCGAATTGGCCCAGGCCGCCGGGTTGGGTCTGGTTCCCCAAAAACAGCGGGACCCCGAGAAGACAACGACTTATGGGGTGGGTGAACTCATTGGTCACGCGCTGGACCGGGAGTGCCGGCGGATCCTGGTGGCGATAGGGGGAAGCGCCAGCAACGACGCCGGAATGGGGGCCTTGCGGGCGCTGGGGGCCCGTTTTTTCGATGTCCACGGGCGGGAGTTGTCTGGAATTGGCGAGGAGCTGGAGCGTCTCACTCGGATCGATACGCGGAACCTCGACGCCCGGTTGCGGGATCGGGAAATCCTGGTGCTCAGTGATGTGGCCAACCCTCTTTACGGGCCGGAAGGCGCCGCCTATGTCTACGCCCCCCAAAAGGGGGCTTCGCCGGAGGCGGTAGTACGCCTCGACCGGGGATTACGCCGGTTTGCCGAAGTGGTCCGGCGCATGACGGGGAGCGCGGTCGATGATCTGCCCGGCGGCGGAGCGGCCGGGGGGATCGGAGCAGGTCTTGCGGCATTGTGTGAAGCGAAGCTCACACCGGGTATCGATATGATCACCCGGTTGCTTCACCTCCCCGAAGCGGTCCAGACCTGTGATTGTGTCGTAAGCGGGGAAGGCCTGATCGACCGCCAGACCTTTTACGGAAAGGCTATTCAAGGGGTATTCGAATTGTGCCGGGACCTGCACAAGCCCCTTATCTTGGTCTGTGGCCGGCTGGACGCGGACGCGGAAGAAAAATTCGTCAGGGCGGGGGTATTTCTTTTTCCCATTACCCCTGGTCCTCTGATGCTCGACGAATCACTGGCAAGCACGGGGTATCTGCTGGAACGCACCGCCCGGCGGATGTCGGTGTTTTTGTCCTTATTGTGAAGCCGTTAGCCCCAACCGGAAAGCTAACCCTTAACCCTTTTACTTAGTATTTTCGGAGCCGTCCTGATGAACCAGCGGGGTTGGGGAGGAAAAAATATTTTCTTCCTCTCTGGCCTGACCATCAACGCCGGAGAGGGCGTGGTGACCCCGAAAACCTTCGGTACCCTGATTCCGCTGATCGAAGCGGGGATTCGCCGATTCATCGTCTCTTCTCGACCTGATCCCATTGCGTGAGGGATCGGGGAAGGGATGAGGCGGTGAAGGGGAGGCCTTTTCCTTCATCCCTTGATCACCACCTCTCCAACTATGTTTCTTAGCCTGATGTTGAGCGTGACCGGCGAAGTGTGGTAGGCCAGGTTAACGTACGCGCCGTCCTCTTCGGTCAGATTTCGCGCATCGACTTGACCCACGACCGTTTGGGCTTCGACCCGTACCCCCACGGCGGAGGGCAGGAGCAGATGAAGCGTTCCTGCCGCCATGTCCAACTCGATGTTGCAGTCCTGCGCCCAAGCTCCGGTCAGGTCCAGGATCATTTCCCCCGCACCGACTTTGATATTCAGACTTCTGAGGTTCAGCCATCCCATCGAGAGGTCGGCCTTCCCCGCTCCGACTTTCACGGTGAGGTCCAGAGGCACTTGGTTGTTGAGCAGGATATTCCAGCGATTTTCGAGAGGACCGAAATGGAAGAAACTGAGTACCGAAAGATCCTGGTCGATCTCGACCCGGGTCAGGGAATTGCGCCGTATATGTTCTAACTCCGGCTCCCAGTGCTCATTGGCATAGCGGAATTCGGCTTCGATCAACTCCATCGCTCCACCGGAGACTAGGAGTTCTCCGACTCCGAATTGGATTTCCACCCGAGCGCTTTCCGCCGTTTCCAGAGGGACGGTCCGTCGCTCTTCGATCGAGCTGGCCATAACCGGCAGGGTGGCAATCAGAAGCACCAGACCAACGAGACCGATGATGCCTATCATCTTAAACCAACGCTTTTGCATACAAACACCTCCTTTCCTATGGAAAAAAACTGTGATCAGTGATCAGTGAACGGTGTATTAACGCTCTCAGCGATTTTGGTGGTGTACTTCATTGTTCCTTGAACCAGTGCTCGTCCAGTTCATAGACCACGTCGTTGACCGGTTGGGTGATGAGCCGATCAAACGCCGAAGCGATATCGCGCAATCCGCCGTTATACAGGTCGACTGAGGCGATAATGGTGACGATGATCAGGATCAGTAGGAACCAGTATCGGGATCGCATGGCGACCCTCCCCTCTCAAGCTTGGACATGATGTTCCATCAACCAGGCGCCGAGGAAAAACAGGACCAGAAAGCCCACCACCAGGGCGAAGAGGGGAGCCGGGTCGATCTGGATGACCGAAGGCGTCAAAAGGTCGGCGGCGGTCGGGTCACTTATCCGGAGGGCGAGATTCGGAAGCCCGGTGAGCAGGGGGACCAGAAGAGTGGCCAACCGGCCGATACCCCACAGGGACAGGAGAAATACCCAGACAGCGGCCAGAACGCTAAAGCGCCCGCACAGGCGCCCGGCGATATAGGCGAATTGGGAAAGGCAGGCAAACGCGAGGGTGGAAAGGGCCAGTCCCACGACCACCAAAACCCGGAGGGGCGGGGTGAAATCCGGGGGGATCAGCGTACCGCCCAGTAACGTTGCCCCGGTGATGATCAGGCCGGCACCCAAGAGGAGCTCCAGGAAGATCGCTATTTGCTTGATGGAAAGAATGGTCATCCCTTGCAAGGGGAGGAAGCGTGAGAGAACTCTGGTCCGATTTGGCCATTCACGACGCAACGTGGTGACCCCGGCGATCAGGGAGAAAAAGGGTAAGACCGCAAGCGGTAGGAGGCTGAGGGCCAGAATCAAATCCCGGCTCCAGGCGTTCGTTTGCGTAAACAGGAAGAGGTCCCAGGCCGCGATCACGACGGTGATGGCCAGAAAGGTCGTCCGGGAGGCTTTGAGCTCTTTCAGCCACAGTGTCTGGCGCTCTTCCATTAAAGTGCCGCCTTTCCGATGAGTTCCTGGATCGGGTTCCGGGATTTCTGAGCGCTCTTGTTTCGACCAATCAGTTCACCGATCGCTACCTTGGGTCCGGTACAGGTGATCTCCTCGTGGATCCTGGTCCACATGCTAACCCTAGATACCCCGGGGATTTGGACCAGGGGGACTAAAGCAGGCGAACCGCTCATGTTTCCTCACCTCACCCGGCGTAGACCATAAGCGGACTTTGCCAGGAAAAGCCACGGTGGGGCCATTCTGGCCGATGGATCATTTTATGCCGGCTGAAGAAAATAACGCACCATTTAGACATGTTCATTGTTACCCCTCCGTATCCTGATTCGGCATACCAGCCGGATTCTCCTTCGTACTACCGGGGTTTACCCGAAATGTTCCCGTCTGGCGTAAGGTTCTCTCTTTCTACATTCTTCATTCAGCATAGGATTTTTCATCTTCTTCGTCAAGGATGCCGGATCGACCGCAAAGGGGCTCATGCCGGAGTCGGAACTGGTCGCGCTGGCCGGCTTCCGCGTTTAGTGAACCGTCTTTTCCATAGTCAAAGGTGAAGGATTAAGGTATATTATTTCTGGAAAGTCGGTAGCGCCTGCACCCACCGGCTAGGGAGGCCGGAAAGCGAGAAACGTCTATGAGAATTTTCAACGACACCCCCTGGACCTTGTCCCAGGTTCTGCTATCGGTTCGGGAGATCATCAGCGAGGTGTTTCCAGAGACCCTTTGGATTATCGCGGAAATCGCGGACATCCGGAAGGATACGCAGAAGGGTCATGTTTATCTCGAGCTGGTGGAAAAAAAGGATGGTCTGACCCTGGCCAAAGCCAAAGGCAATATCTGGAATGCGACCGCCCGGGGCCTGTTGGCCCGGTTTCGCAGTGCCACCGGAGAAGAGCCCCGGGCCGGAATGAATATCCTTTTCGCCGCCCAGCTCGTCTTTCGTGAGGTATACGGCTTCAGCCTGACCATCCAGGACATCGATCCGCTCTATACCCTGGGTGAGATGGCCCGGAAAAAACGGGAGGTGCTGGAACGGCTGGAACGGGAAGATCTCCTGGATCGGAACCGCTCTCTTTCCATTCCCCCGTTAATCAAGGTCATTGCCGTTATTTCCAGTCCGGAGGCGGCCGGCTACGATGATTTCTGCCGGCATCTGGCTGACAACAGCTACGGTTACCACTTTCTATACCACCTGTTCCCGGCCCGGATGCAGGGAAGAGAAGCGGAACAGTCGATTATTGGGGCGCTGCGGCGGATCGAGAGGGTCGGGCGGTATTTCGACCTCGCGGTGATAATCCGGGGAGGCGGTTCGGTGACGGATCTCAACTGTTTCGATGGCTATAACCTGGCTAATGCGGTCGCTCGCTTCCCTCTGCCGGTTCTCAGCGGGATCGGACACCAACGGGACGAGACGGTCCTGGACCGGGTAGCCCATACCCGCCTGAAAACCCCCACGGCCGTGGCCGATTTTTTGATCGGACGGACCCGGGAATTCGAAGAGCGGCTGCTCCAAGCCCAGGAAACGCTCCGCCGGGGTGCGGAACGGGTGTTAGTGAATGAGCGGTACCGCTTGAGCCTAGAGGGGAAGCATTTTTTGTCGACCGCCCTGGCGTTGCTTGGCGAACTTTGGCACTGTCTCTCCCTGAATGACTGGAAATTGCCGGTGGTCGTGGACTCGATCCTCCGACACGGCCAAGAGGGTATCGAAACCCTCTGGAGCCGGTTTGGACTCGACCTATGTCATCGCTTCCGCCGGGAGTGGGAAACCTTGACGCAACAAGAGCAGGTCATTGCGCTTCTTGATCCGGTCAATGTCCTGAAGCGGGGGTACAGCATAACGCTATGCCGGGACGGTACGGTACGGGAGGCTCGGATGGTTCAGCCGGGCGATGTTCTGACGACCAAATTCTGGAAAGGGACGGCGGTCAGCCGAGTGGAGGAGACCCATGAATGAAACGCCGGAACAACTGACGTATAGTGCGGCGATGGCGGAGCTGGAAGCTCTGGTGAAGAAGATCGAACAAGAGGAAATACCGGTGGACGATCTGGCCGATAAAGTCAAGCGGGCCGCCTGTCTGATTAATTACTGCAAAAAGCGGCTGAAGAGCACCGAAGACGAGGTGAGAACGGTGCTGGACGGTCTGAGCGCAGAGGACCTAACCGTTCCTAGGGAAAGTATGGGAGAAAACCGGAATGGGTGTGCTTGAACCGGGCGCCCGGTCCCGATTACTGAAAGTTCAGCGCCGGACGCTTGGAAGGAGGTAGTATATGACTTTATCCCCTCGGGAACGGATCACGCGAGTCCTCAGGAGATCCGGAACGGTCGACCGGATCCCCTGGAGCCTCGATTTCGGGGCCAGTTCTGCTTTTACCCCGGGTTTTTACCGCAAATTTGTCGAGACTACCGGCATCACTGACCCCGCCGAACATTTTGGGTTTGAGGTCCGGATTGCACATGCCGAAGCCGAATACCCCCGCTACCACACCTCCTCAGGTAGCTTCGGGTTACGCCTGACCTCCAATGGGATCACCCCCGACTTCTTCGACCCGCCGTTACCGGAGAAGGCGACTCTTACCCCCTGGGGGGTGGGACTAATACCCTGGCCGGACAATCCCGGTTCGGAGGAGATGGTCCATCCTCTCAAAAGCGCCGCTTCGGCCTCCGAACTCCGGGATTACCCCGTACCCGGGATCGACATCGGAAGCGAGCCCCTGGTGCGTAAGCGCGCCGCCCTCCTCCGGGAACAGGGCTACCTCTCGGCGGCTTACTGCGGGAGCATCTACGAGTGGTGCCACTGGCTGCGGGGCATGGAAGAATTCATGATCGATCTGCTCACCCGGCCGGAGATGGCCCAGGCCCTCATCGAAACTGTTGCCGCCTTTACCCATGAGCTCGCCCGGGCGCACGCTGCGGCGGGGGTGGAACTCCTCTGTTTTTACGACGACTATGGGATGCAGAGTTGTCTGCAGATCCATCCCGATCTGTGGCGGCGCTTTTTCAAGCCGGCCTGGCAAACCATCGTTCAGGATTTGAAGGGGAGGTACCCGGACTGCTTCTTTTTTCTTCATTCCTGCGGCCATATTCAAGAGGTGGTCAAAGACTTGGTCGAAGTGGGGTTTGATATCCTCCACCCCCTGCAGCCGGAGTGCCAGAACCCGGAGAAAATCATCAGACAGTACGGCGACCGAATGAGCTTTTGGGGGACGATCAGCGTCCAGCATACCCTTCCCTTCGGAACGCCCGAAGAGATCGAAAACGAAGTGAAATCCCGAATGGATTTGGCCCGGGTGTTGCCCTCCCTCATCGTCTCCCCGGCCAACACCCTGGGCCAGGAAATCCCGGTGGAGAATGTCCTGGCCTATATCACGGCCTGTCGGAAGTGGGCGGGATGAAGACAGAAGATCGGAGAACGCATTTTTACTTAAGACCTCGGAATTGTAAACGTATCCGGCTAACTTGATCGGCCTGAAGAGGGCAGTAAACCCCCGGGAGGGATCATCAAATAGTATTTTGATTCTGCTGCAAAAGCTCATTTCAGCGAGGCCCCGTTGCCATCAACAACGCCTCATCTGGCATTTTCTCGCACGCATCAATGACCACGTCTGGTTGCAGTGCTGCTAAAAAGGCCATCCTTGGCCTTTTTACTTCGAAAATGCGGTGATTTCGGCGGCTGACTTAGGCAACTCAGACCCAGGCTTCCTTCGTTCTTTTGCAGCAAAATTACTTATTGCAGTAGAATCAATTTTGAATTCTGGTAGCGAATTCAGGCTTATGAAATATTAGGAAACTTTAACATATCGGGCGAACACCAGTCGCCATTTACCGTTACAATATGTGATGAGGGAATCCTTTCACTCTGCCATTTCTCTTTCCCAGGGGTGGGAGAGGGTGGGACGGTCCCTAAATTGCTATATTGGAATTTCAGGAGCCATGAACCTGATGAGGATGAAATCACCGGCTCAAATCGATATTCCGGATCTTTCATCTATCTCCCGGGATCTCAGCGAATGGGACCAGGAAACGTACCTGAAAATCGTTTCTACCCACTTGACGCTGGAGCAGGTGGAATGGATTATCGCTCCTCCCCGCATCTACCCGGAGCAGGAACACGTTCTGGCCATTCACTGGCATCCGGAGTATGTACCCCTTGATCTAATCGAACGGCGCATCACGACCATGTTCCCCAACCGGAAAAACGAATTGGTCATTCCCACCCAGCACAACATTCCCCTCGACTATCACGAGTACACCGGTGTGGAGGTGGACTGTTTCTCCCGTGAGTTCAACCGGAAAGTCCAACTCCTGTTCCATTTCGAAACCGCCAAATTGAAGTCTCCCCGGGCCGACGTGTTCAAAGCTATGCTCCAGCATACTTTTCAGTATCGTTCCAGCCAGCTCTACGACTTTATCGACACCATTCTGGAGCCCAGCCGGGAAGATCGTTTACATCAGGTGGCCGGTGAAACCGGAGCCAATGATGAACTGATCGGGTTCGTCCGGCTGTACATTAGTAAACTCAAGAGACTCATTGACAGTAACCGCTCGGTGACCCCGGCTGAGATGATCAAGAACAAGCTGATCCGCGACTGGTTCGATGAATTACGGGAACTCTACGACGACCGGTTGATCAACCGGGCCCAGGTCTTTTTGAAGGTGGTCAAGGAGGTCGTCAAAGCCCATTTCACCCTCGATTATTTTTACCAGACCAAGGAGGTGATCGAAGAAGGGCGCTCCCTGGGAGCGGGGATCGTCATTCCCCATCCCGAGCAGTTCTGGCCGATTCTTCTGGCTGACTACGACGTTGACGGGTACGAAGTGTGGAACCCCCAGTCCCGGGAGTTCACCGAGTTTTTCATCAACGTGGTGAACCGCCGGAACAAGAGCCGGGAAGGGTGGGAACGGTCGGTCCTCGTGTTCATGGGAGACGATACCCACATGAGCGAGAAGGCCAGGAATCCGATATTGCAGGACCGGGAGAAGGTCGGCCGGGAAATCGGCCTTCAGGAAGCCTGGGACGACCTGGCGATCCGCAAGAGCCTGATTGTGGCCAATTCCGACCGTCCCCGGATCATCAGGGAATACAAGAATCGACTTAGGGGGTGAATGGGTGTGACTTTCAAGATCAGGTGGTTGAAGGAAGTAGTACCAAATAGTAGGAGCGGCGGCTCCCGGATCGTTAGGCGAGAGTTGCTTGATTGACCGATGCTCTATACCCGGACGGTTAAAGAGAACCTACGTTTTTTAGTCTTTGAGGTCACCAAGCAGGTGGAGGATACTGTTGAAGTTATCAAGGGGAATAACGGGAAACTGGTCGAGAAAATCTTGGATCGGGAAGAGTACGTCGATATCCTGAAAAGTCTGGTGATCAATCAGTGTTTTGCCCGTCACCAGGATCCTGCCCAACTGGAGCAGAAAGATCTCGACCTGATGCGGGCTATCTACATCACCGCTAACAACCTGGAACATATTTCGGATTTCCTAGTCAATATCGTGGGGCAGATCCGGTATCTGAGTGATCTCGCCTTTTTTCAGCAGTACCAGTACAAGCCCTTTTTTCAAGAAATCTTCGGGGCGATAGGCCTCATCGACCGGGCTCTTTTTAACCGGGACATCAACCAGGCGCTTATCATCTGCCGGAGTGAGTTTCAGCTCGACGATCTCTTCAGGGCGGTATTTCATACGATCATGGAAAACCTGCGTTTCGGGCGGGAGACCGAAAACTTGGTCACCACCCTCTTTATGTTCCGCTATCTGGAACGCATCGGTGATTCCTTGCTTAACATCGGGGAGGCGATTATCAGCGTCGTGGTCGGTGAAAACCTGAAGATTCACCAGTACCAAGCTCTGGAGGAGAGCCTCAAGTCCTCGGAGATATCCTTGGGGAGTCAGGGCCTCTCTTTCCAGGCCTACTCGGAAACCCGATCCGGCCTCCGGGTCGGAAAAGTGGAAGGCCGGGGTGAAACGAAACGAGCCCAGCGGGTCATTTTTAAGGAAGGACGGCTGAAGAAACTCATTGAGGAAAAAGAGGCAATTGAAAAATGGCACAGGCTCTTTCCCGGGCTCGCTCCCAGCGTGTTCGGCTTTCAGCGCTTTGGAGAAAATGGAGCGCTCCTGCTTGAATATATGGGTGAGGAGACATTCCAGAGCGTTCTTCTGCACCGTGACGTTCAGGTCTTGGACGAAGCGCTCGAAATCCTCACCGGTACACTTCGCCGAATTTGGACCGAAACCCGGATTCCGGACCCGGTGAACGCCTCTTTTCTGCATCAGCTCGCTGGCCGGCTCGCTGACGTATACAAGGTCCATCCCTATTTTCGACGGGATCCGGAACCGAGCGGGGCGACGGAAATCCCCTCTTATGAGGAACTACTCCAAGAAGCCATGTCCCTTGAAGAACAGGCGCCGGCGCCGTTTTCGGTATTCATCCACGGAGATTTCAACCTGGATAACATCATTTTCAACAAGGAGAGCCGGCGGATCTACTTTATCGATCTCCACCGGTCTGCCTATCAGGATTATGTCCAGGACATTTCGGTATTTCTGGTATCTCATTTTCGCCTGCCGGTGTTCGATTCCGCCGTCCGAAAAAAACTCGATCACTCGATCCTGAAGTGTCTTGACTTTTCCCGGTCCTTTGCCAGAGACAGTGACGATCCAACTTTCGAAATCCGACTGGGTTTGGGCTTGGTGCGGTCTCTGGCCACTTCCACCCGTTTCGAGCTCAAGGAGGATTTCGCCCGGGTTATGTTCCGGCACTCACGTTTTCTGCTGGAGCACATCCTCCAATTCATGGGAAAGCCCTGGGAAGACTACCACATTCCTTTGGAAGCGCTATTGTCGTGAATACGGAGAGGATTTGATGAAAAAAGTCGGGGTCATCGGCATACCCGGCGGCTGGTCATCGGAGAAATTGGCCGATGTTCTGGAACGGAAAACCGGTTTCCGGT
This sequence comes from Atribacteraceae bacterium, assembly GCA_035477455.1. Taxonomy (NCBI): domain Bacteria; kingdom Pseudomonadati; phylum Atribacterota; class Atribacteria; order Atribacterales; family Atribacteraceae; species Atribacteraceae bacterium. The sequence goes on along the minus strand of DATIKP010000060.1, from coordinate 2,284 downwards.
TTTTGGTGGACATGGAAAGCCTGGTTTTCGATGTCCACCGGGGACAAGTGTTGTACCGGGGGGAGGATCTGTCTTCGTTTGACGCTATGGTTATAAAAAAAATCGGGTCTCACTATTCGCCGGATTTCTTGGATCGGTTGGAGATCCTCCGTTTTCTGAAGGAGAGGGGCCTGCGGATTTTTTCCGATCCTTATCGGATTCTCCGGGTGTTGGACCGGTTGGTCTGTACGGTGACCATGCGTTTGGGGGAGATTCCCATTCCCCCGACTTTCGTCACGGAAAGTCTGGAAGAGGCCTGCCGGGCGGTGGAGGAGTTTGGCCGGGCGGTTTTGAAGCCTCTTTATACAACCAAGGCCAGAGGCATGCTCGTGGTCGAAGCGGGCCGGGACTGTGCAAAGATGGTGGAGCGTTTTCGGTCCGCCGGAAATTCGGTGATCTATATCCAGCAAATGCTTGACCTGCCCGGCCGGGACCTGGGGATCGCTTTTCTGGGAGGTCGGTACCTGGCAACGTATGCCCGGGTAAGGGGGGGTGATTCCTGGAATACCACCACTTCCTCCGGCGGCCGGTACGAGGCGGTCGATCCGCCGGAGGAAGTGATTGCCGTCGCGAAGCGAGCCCAGGACCTGTTCGGTCTCGATTACACGACGGTAGACGTGGTGGAAACCGGCATGGGGCCTCTGGTTTTTGAGGTATCCGCCTTCGGGGGGTTCCGTGGTCTTTTAGAATCCCACTCGCTGGACGCTGCCGAACTTCTGGTCGATTATGTCCTGGAGGACCTCGATGGATAATCTCTTCGATTCCGGCATCCTGGGAGCCGCCGTCCGCGTTCTGGAACGCTTTCCTCCCCGGGAGAGCTTGACTCTCCTGTTCGGGGACAGCCGGATTCGCGTGACCAGCAACGATCCCAACCTCATCGCTGCCTTGCGCCGTTATTACCGGGTATTCACCGCTGTGTCCTCGAATAATATAAATATCGAGGTCATGGCTTTGGAGGGACCGACGATCGACCCCGGAAAGGGTCTGGTGGTCAAGCCGCCGGACCCCGGTAAAATGAAGATCAAGGAGGAATACCGGGAAATTCCTGGGGGACGGGTGGTGCGCAAGAGACTCACCGGGATGATCTTTGTCTTCGGAAGCGGGGTGAACCTGGCCATCGGTCCCTGTCTGACCAACGCCAACCAGGTGATCAATTTTATCAACAGCCGTTACATCCAATGGATGCTTGACCGGGGATGTTTGTTATTTCACGCCGCAGGGGTCTGCCAGGGACGGACTGGCTTGGCTCTGGCCGGTTTCGCCGGACGGGGCAAATCAACGCTGGCCCTGCGCTTGGTCAGGAAAGGCTGGCGCTTTGTGAGCAACGACCGTCTCCTGGTCAAGAAAGGGGAGGGACGGAAGACCATGTACGGGGTGGCGAAACTCCCCCGAGTCAACCCCGGAACTCTTTTGGCCGATCCGGCGTTACACGGTGTTCTCTCCGAAGGGGACCGTCGACGGTATGCTGAAGTTCCCGCTCTCCGGCTCTGGGATCTCGAGCACAAGCATGACGTGTATCTGGACGAAGTATTCGGTGAAGAAACGTTCGTGCTCTGTGCTCCTCTGAGCGCTCTTGTCCTTTTGAACTGGAAAAAAGATATCGGGATGCCATGTTTTCGGCTGGTCGACCTCCGGGAGCGAAATGACTTGATGCGGTCGTTCGTCAAATCTCCAGGGCTCTTCTACCAGCCGGATCCGAACCACCCGTTGCCGGACTTCTCGGTTGAACGCTACTTGGAGGTCTTGAATGGCTCTCCAGTATTCGAGGTTACTGGAGGAATCGACTTCAACGAGGCGGCCCGCTTTGTCGCCTCGCTCCAAAATGGGTGAACTTTTTTTCACATCAACTATCTTTAAGACGGGAGGTAATTATGAGTAAAAAAGAAGTGCGGTTAAAGGGAAGGATGGATCTGAACACTGTCGTTTCGTATCTCGAGGAACTGGTGAAGTCGATCAAGGAGGGCAAGGTCTATGTCCAGCAGGGCGACGAGTACGTAGCCCTGCACCCGGTGGAGATGATGGATTTTACGGTGGAAGCCAGCCGGAGAAAAGACCAGGAAAAACTGATTCTGGAGATCAGCTGGCATAAGGAATCGACCATCCCCACGAGACCGGAATTCCGGATCACTTCGGTGGAACCGGAGATCCCGCCGGAGGAAGAGGAACATTCCGAGTGTGAAAAAGAGAGCGATAGCCGGGAAGAGGACGATGAAGAGGACGATGAAGAGGACGATGAATAGGCGTT
>DATIKP010000059.1 GCA_035477455.1 Atribacteraceae bacterium | reverse complement strand
GGGATTGTGGCGGAGTTGGCGCAGGCGCAAAAGGAACTGGCCCAAATCCAGCAACGCACGGAACTGCGGGTCGAGGATCTGGCAAGAGTTCAGCCCCGTACCGAGCACGCGTTACTCAAGCTACAGAAGAGGGGGGGGCTGAGTGAAAGTATCGGGGGGAGACATCGAGGATATCGCCATGCTGGTAGGTCAGCGAAGCTCTGACCCGCCACTACGGCTGGCAGGTGGACCCCCTGGAGCGGGGATGGATGAAGCTGAACGGCCACCCCCTGGAGACAGACTTCACCGCACGGCCCGGGATCCCCGCCGGTCCCGCCGGCCTATCGCCGCCTCATTGGGAGGAGGCCAAGCTGCTGTTGTTTTGGACCGTTCCCTCCGCCTGATCATAAAGTTGCCCGTAGGGAGAGTGTATATACACCTGGAATGTGGTTTTAACGAATCCTTTCAAAGTTCCGGCGATGATCTCCGTTTCGATTTCCAGGACCTCGTTGATTTGCCCGCCCAGGAGATAGTTGATGATCTGAAGCGCCAGGCTGTCGAAGTCGATGTTCACGATTCCCAGCGGGTCGTCGCTTCCTCCGGTGAAGTTCGGGTCAAAGATGATGCCGTCGGGAATTTGAAATTGAGTAGCGAGAGCTCCACTGAAAGCGAGTTGTCCGCCCAAGGAGGTCCACTGCGATGTTGCGGAGTTCGGCGCCCATCCCCAGTCGACCGTGACAAACGGTGACCAGCTTCCGCCGGCCTGGTGAGTCGTCAGGGTATTGATGGACAGATTCAGTTCACTGAGAACATCGGCATCGACAGCACCCCAGCCGCTTTCTAAGGCGATCTCGGTGAAGGCTTGCTGGGACATCAGGATGTTGTAGTGCTGGGTCACCTGTGTCGTGTATTGAAAGGGGATACTATTCGGGTTGTCGATCATCATGTTCAACAGAACATTCCAGCTCTGAACCGGGACCCCGTTTGCGATCCAGATGGCGAGGGCCTCGACTATGGAAGGTTCTTCAAATTCAAAGGGTGATTCAGCCAGGGGAACGATGATCAGGTGGTCTCCCTGGTCCAACCGCCAACCCTGAACCGATGAACCGAAATTGACCCGGGCAAAGGTGCGGGCCATACGGGATACCCGTTCGTCCTCCAGGGGGTTCTGGCAATTGCTTAGGAGGAAAGCCGTCCGTTCGATCATATTGCGGCTTGGTTGGAGAAAATGGATGTCCGGAATGGAAAGAGAGCCGGGATAGAGCTGATTGCTGATATCAAAAAGAACGACCTGAGCGGTAGACTCGACATTCAATTCTCCGATGTCGTTCATGTGTCCCCGCCCAAGTGAGGAAACCCCCTTGGCTAGCCAGGCGTTTCCCAAATTTGCGTAGACCAGGTAGGAGTCGTCTTTTAATCCGCTGACCTCGAAAAATCCATCTCCGTCGGTAGTGACTTGTTGCTGATCTCCGTTATTCCCGACCAGGTAAACAGTGGCATTTCCCAGGGGAAAGTTGTCCGGCTGGTTTTCCTTCGTTAGTTCCGGGACCAGACATTCGTTTAACGGTAGCATCACATAACCTTTGATTCCCGTCTCCGCAAGGCCGGGTTCACCGATTGTGGATGGGGAGGGCACGCAGCCGGTGAAGATCGTCAATAAAAGGGAGCCGGTAAAGACGAGGAGAAATGTGGTTTTTTTCATGCTCATCAACCCCTTCGGGGAACGGTATTTTCTTGCATAGCGTTATTGTAGAGTGGTTTTCCATGGGTGACTATGGGACCATACTCCTGTTTCCTCTCCCGAAAGTCACAATTATCGCCACGGTTTTTTGGGAGAGAAAGTTGTGACTTCCCCAGATTTTCCCATACTTCCGTTAGCTCTATGCTATAATGAAATACGGTGAAGCTGATGCGTAATTGTCCGATCCTTCCTGACAATTTTCGGAAAAAACTCATTCTGGATCTTCTCAAGCTGGCTTTACGGGCTTTTCAGGCGGAAACCGGTATGATCGCCGTGACCAGCGAAGGGAATCAGCTTATGCGGGTGCTGGCTCAGATCGGGTTGTCCAAGAAGATAGGAGATAATTACTGCCTTCCCCTGAATGGGGGAATCGCGGAATACGTGATCCGTACCAAAACAGCGCTCCTTATCGATGAAGCGCATCCGCCGCCGATCGACCTCGCCTATCGCCGCTCCCGGGACCGCTGTTCGTGTTGTCTTCCGCTCCGCGATCCGGCGGCCGGGAGTACCGTTGGGGTCATGACTCTGAACAAGCGGAAGGGGAACTTTGAAGATTCTCAGCTTCCCCTCCTGGAGGTCGTCGCCACACAGATCGCTATCATCATCGAAGAGATGAAGCTGCGAAGGATCCGGGAAAAAACCATCGAAACCCTAAACTCCGCATCCCGCGTCTATCAGAATATCAAGGTGACCACGAGTTTTGATAAGGCCTACACCGGGATCCTCCAGGCGGCCTCTACGGTTGCGGAAGCGACCCAGGCGCTTATCATCAGACAGACGACCTATCGCCATCTCCGGATCACCACCGCGACCACCCGGGAAGGGATCGATCTCTCAGTGGAGGAGAAAAGGGCGGTCATGGAGGCCCTCCGGGCCGGCAAAGACACTTCGTCGATCCGGATTCTCGATCCCTCGCCGGTTTTTTCCGCTTTGTTCCGCGACTTCCAGGATCAGTTCATCATTGCCTGTCCGATTCCTTCCTACGATATTCACCGGCACTGGGGAACCCTCCTCCTGCTGACCCCTCTTCATCCCGATGAAATGACTTTTCTCAGCCTCCAGGTGGTGGTCAATCTGGCCGAAGGGATTCTTGAGAATATCCGCTTGTTGCAGCGCAACGAGCGCCTGACCGCCTTGCAGGAACGGGTCAGCCTGGCCCGGGAGATCCACGATGGATTGACCCAGAGCCTGATTTCCCTGCGCATGCAGGCCGAATACCTCTCTGAAGTCGCCTCCCGGCAAGAGGGAATGCTTCCCGTTGAGGTTTTTTCCGACCGGTTTATCCGAACATTGACCGCATGCATCGAAGAATCACGCCAGATCCTGTCCAGCTTGCGGAAAGGCGAATCGTCACCGGGACAGATCAAAGAAATGATGGAAAAAACACTGCGGAACTGGTCAAGGGGAAAACCGTTGGATTATACATTCCATACCACCATCAATGAGAGCCGTCTCCCGGTTGCCCTGAAAAGGACGGTGATGAACATTTTAAGGGAGATTATCGTCAACGCCGGAAAGCATTCCGGGGCCACCCGCTTACGGGTGAAAATCTGTCAGTTGAGTGGGTGGATCTATCTTCTGGTCAAAGACAATGGAAAGGGGTTCGATATGGAACAAGTTCGCGCCACCAAACCCTGTTATGGGTTATTGGGAATGGAAGAGCGGGTCAAAAACCACCGGGGCCTTATCCGCATCGCTTCCGTTGTCGATCGGGGAACGACGATCAAGATCGGACTGCCTCTCATATGAACAGCAGCCACCCGATCGATCCAAAAACCATCAGGTTGTCCATCGTGGACGATCACCCTTTGTTCGGGGAGGGTTTGAAAAATCTTCTGGAATTCAAGGGAGGATTTCAGGATTGCCGGGTGTACCAAAACGCCGGTGAGGCCCTGAAGGGTATTCCCCAGGCGAAACCGCACCTGTCCTTGATCGATATCAATCTTCCGGATATGGACGGGGTGGATTTAGCCCGGCGCATCATCTCTGAGGTTCCTGGGATGAAAGTGCTCATGCTCACCGTCGACAATACCCGAGAAACAGTGATCAAGGCGATTTCGGTCGGCGCTCACGGTTACCTTCTGAAAAGCGCGTCCTTCAACAACATTATGACCTGTATTTTCGCTGTTCTGGAAGGAGATATCGTGATCGGGCCTGAGATCGCTCCGAAGGTCATCAAGGAGATTCAAGGGCTCCAGAAAAAAAGGACTTCTCCTTCACCCCTCTTGGAACGGCTCGGTCCCCGGGAAACGGAAGTATTGAAAAAAGTCGCCGGCGGCCAGAATAACCAATCCATTGCCGAAGACCTCTTTATCAGCGAGAAAACCGTTAAGAACTATATCTCCCACCTCATGGACAAGCTCGAGGTCGACGACCGGATGAAGCTCATCGTCTTCGCCATCCGGGAAGGTTTTCTCGCTGAAGAGTAAACAGCATGACTTTTGATCCTTTTTCTGCGAAATAATTATGACTTTCCGCGCTCCTGGTTAGGTTCCCGGGCTGATTGCCCGGCATCGACTTTCAGTTTATACTGAGAACTGAGCTGAATTCATCATGAGGAACTGTTATGGAGCGCGATGACCATGAACCCTATCCCGGATTTCCTGCTTCCGGACAGCTGCGGCCGGACGTTACAACCGCCGATTAAAACCTCATATAAGCCCCAAAACCATAGCAACTTTCGGTTGTTTGCCAACCCCTTCTCGCGCGGCGGCCGTTTTGATCCGATCGGCACTTTCCAGTATGCCTGGCATGGGTCGGATCGCCAGGAGGAGGAGCGGAAGAAAGCGGGAAAAAAGCGAAAGATCCGCCTGGTATTGATCGATGACAACAAGATATTTTTAGAAAGCCTGGTCTTCATCCTCCATTTGAAAAAAGACATGGAGGTGGTGGGTACCAGTCAACGGGCTCACGGTACTCTTGCTCTCATCGAAAACACCCAGCCTGATGTGGTCATTTTGGACTTGATGCTTCCGGATATGGACGGCATCACCCTCCTGGGAAAAATCAAGGAGCGTTATCCGGCTTTGCCGGTGATTATTTTCAGTGTTTACGAAGATTTCAGGAAGAAAGCACTGCACCGGGGGGCCTATGCTTACCTGGTGAAAGGAAGTCACCTGGACGAGGTTTATCAGGCGATACGCCGGGCGCATGAGAATAGCGCTGGTAGTGGGGGATAAGGGGAGATAGACATTGTCACATCCCCGGAGAACGAAAAACGGGTTGCTCCAAGAGCAACCCGTTTTTCGTTTCGTATGGTTTTACTGGACTTCTTGTTCAGACTTCCGGAGACAATGGTGGATCCGGCGGGAATGGTGGTCCAGGAGGGCTGGGTGGTCCAGGAGGGCTGGGTGGTCCAGGAGGGGTTGGCAAAGGATCGATTGGTGGAATTGGTGGAATCGTCGGTTCAGGTCCTGGGGGGACATCGTTTCCGTCATCGGGTATATCGGCTCCCGGAGCTCCGAAGAGACCCCGCAGGAGCGACCGGACAATAGCCAGGACCTCGGGATCGGTTTGAGCGTCCCGGCAATCCGCCAGGGCGGCCCGTACCGCAGCCACCAGATCCTCCGGAGGAACGAGCCCCGGGATGTCCCGCATCGTCAATTCGCCGGGATAGAGCAGGCCGGCCACTTCCCAGATGATCACCTGGGCGGTGGTATAGTAATCCGCCAAACCGGCGTCTGCGGTGACCGGAAAGATCCCCTTTTTTATCCAGATATTTCCCTTTTGAGCATAGAGCACATAGGCTTGGTCTCTCAGGCCGGTCACCCGGTAGGCTCCCATAGCGTCTGTTGTTGTTTCCGCCCTATCCCCGTTTTCCCCGTAGAAATATACCTGGGCGTTGGAAAGCGGCATATTACCTGCGGGGATTGCCGGGTTCGGTGTATAGTCCACATAACATAAGCTCTCGGGAGCGGCTATGAGACCACCGAGTGCGAGGCGGCCGGGCTCTCCGAAAGTTCCGGTTGGTACACAGCCGCTCAAGGCGAAGAGAACGGCAACGATCGATACCGATACCATGAGGAAAAGTTTTGTCCGCATGACTGTTCACTCCTTAAAAATCAATCTGTCTCGCTTTATAATTTGCAGGCATCGGGTATCGTTTGCTTTTATCTCTATCTCGATACCGATGCCTCGGTATAGTTTTCACAAGTCCCGTCGATACATATCGTGGTTATCTCCTGGGAAACCACGATGGATTCACAGATACCGTTCACACATGTTGTGGAAACCTGCTCAGTCATAATAGTGCTGGTTGACTGGATCGTTTGGCCGGGAGTGGTTTGGAACAGCTGCTCCCGGCCGTTGTTGCCCCCTGGGAGCGAAAACCCCGTACCTGATTGCGGCGACTGGCATCCAGTGGTCACAACCAAGACGAGAACACTAACAAAAACAATCCACACCGGCATGCTTTTCATTGACCTTCACATCCCATCGTTAGGGCAAATTGATATTGGGATTGATGTTCACGTTGATCGGAGCCGGATTGACCACGACTGTAGGGCCGAGATTCAGGCCGATGTTGACTAACCCGCCGCTGGCCTGGGCGTTCTGGGTGACGCCAGGGTTTACCTGGGAATCGTTCTGGAATGTGGTGCTGGCTCCCCCATTTTGCCCCTGGAAATTTATGGTGGGAGTCACGGCGATACCGACCTGGACGTGAGTGATCACTATCGGGGCCACATTGATGGCCACGTTGGCGATTCCGCCGGTGGCGATCGCCGTTTGATTCATGGATACGTTGCTTGTTGCTTCATTGTGGATAAGTCCCGTCAGATTAGCGCCGCTATTGACATTGGGCGCGAACAGCCGTCCGACCTGAATCGTTGTTTGTACCGTAGGAGACAGATTCCAGGCCACGGCCACCGATTGCCCGTTGGCGGTCGATTCCGCTAACTGATTTATAGTGGCCTGGTTAAGTCCGGTCTGATGAATACTCGATAAGACGTTCAGAGCCAGGGCCGGTCCACTCAGAAAGACCGCCACCATCAGAAAAACTCCGACCACTGTGCTCACAATTTTTGCTCTTTTCATGATCTTCACCTCCCGTTCGCTTTTTCTGTTCTTTCAGGTTCTTTCAGGCAGCATTCACTGGAACATCCGGGAAACAGGTCCCCCTTCCGGGAGACCCAGGAAAGGGGACCTGAATCGCAAGGGATTCTGTTCTACGGCACAGGTGTGAAACCCTGATTGACACCGATCATAACGTTGTTGTCAGCATTCTGAATGTTGGCCTGAGAGGTGGAGTTGTTGTTGATGGCGACTCCGTTAGCAGCCGCCGCGGTCTGGTTGACGGCTTGGGAGTTGCTGGCCGTTGGAGAATTAGTCTGCGTAATGGTAATATCCTCGATTTCGGCTTCGTTTGCGAAGGGTTCAAGATCGACATCTATCTCGGTGCCCCACTCCATGCCAGAGCCCCAATAAAGATAGGCGTCCAAGTCTAAACCGCCTCCTACTGCTGTCCACCACCACCAAGCGTAAAGATCAGCTTCCAGACCAGCTTCGATGTAATTATACTCACCTACATACCCATCAACCTCCACCGACACACCGACCGGGGCGTCCTGGTCCACCAATATCGCGGCATTGTTTGTGGAATCTTGAATGTTCCACTGGGGGATAGCGTTATTGTTCAGCGCCATCTGACCCCATATCCCGTAGGCGTGGGCAACCTGGACAACACCCTGGTCATTCGTTGCTGACGGAGTGGATATCTGGAGAATATCAACATCCTCGATTTCCACTTCGTTGACCACCGGGAGGGCGAAAGCCGCACCCGCCAACACAAAAACCACGAGAACCATAACCGCACTTGAGAAAAGAATTTTCCGCATGATACAAACCCCCTTTTCTTATTTGATCCTCTTTCTCCTTACCGGTGTGTCCGGTCGAGAAAGCGAATCGAATCTGGGTATATTGTCTCCGGCGGAGTAAATCGGCATAAGAGGCGGTAGTCATATCCTGCCTACGATCAAAGCACAATTAGATTTCCCCAAAGTCATACTCTTTGCCTGCTGGTCGGAAAGATGGAGGGAGGAGGGAGGGTTAATACCATTTCTTTCTTGACAGGTCAAATGACTTTATTATATAAAAGTATATGGCTCAGTATGGCTATAGAGTCTACACTTGGAATTGATTGCGGGGCTGATCTTTATGGAAATTAAAACTGTTTTGATAAAACCCCTCCTGGCCGTAGGGTTAGCCGTGATCATCTTGACGGGTTTATCCTTATCCGCCGGAGCGATTGAAAGTTACCGGGAGACTCTGGCCACCGGTAACCAGTTCTTTTTTCGCGGGGACTATGCCGGAGCGATCCAGGCCTTCAGTCAGGCTATCGCCATCGATCCTTTATCGGGACTTGCTTTTCAAAAACGCGGAATTACCTATTACCGCATGGACCGGCATCAGGACGCCATCGCTGATTTTTCTCGGGCCCTGGAGGTCGATGTTGGGGATGGAGTTTCCCTGTTTTACCGGGGGTTGAGTTATTTCGCCCTCGCGGAGTTTCAGAAGGCTATAGATGATTTTGACCGGGCGATAGAGCTGAACACGCAGGACGCCGCCTCCTACCTTTATCGGGGGAAAAGTCATGAAGGGTTGCAATTTTTCGACCAGGCTCTCGCTGATTATACGCAGGCCCTGATTTTGAATTCCCGCTACGGTGAAGCCCTGCTGGCCCGGAGTTCTCTTCTCGTTCGGCTGAACGAGACGGAGGCCGCTCTCGCCGACTTCGACCGGGCGCTGATACTGGACCCGGAGAACCCGGACATCTACCGGAACCGGGGCAACTTGCACCACCAGCAGGGGAGACTGACTCAGGCCATCGCCGACTACAGCCGGGCCATCGAACTACGACCGGACGAAGCCGCCCTGTACTTTTTCCGGGGTTCCTCCCAGGCGGCCTTAAGAGAGTTTTCTGCCGCTGTTGACGACTACACGAAGGTCCTGGACCTCCATCCCCAGGACAGAGCCGCCTATGTCAACCGGGCGGCGGCTTTTCTGGCTCTGCGGGAGTATCCCCGGGCTCTCGCCGACTTCGACCGGGCGCTGGCGCTCGGCCCGCCGGATGCCCAGCTTTATTTTTTGCGGGGGGTGGCGCACAGCGAAATGCGGGAGTTCGCCCAGGCCATCACCGACTACACTCGTTCCTTAGAGATCGACCCCACCCAGGCCGCCGCCTATAACAACCGGGGGAACGCCTATTTTGCCGGAGGACAATTCGCGGCCGCTCTCGCCGACTTCGACCGGGCGCTGACACTGGACCCGGAATTTGCCGACGCCTGGTTCAACCGGGGAAATACCTTTAATCGGCTGGGACGGTGGCGCTGGGCGATCCACGATTACGAAAAAGCGCTGGCGATCGACCCGGAGAACCCGAGCTATTACTTTAACCTTGGCCTCACCCATCTTTCCATGGGTGAGGCCCGCAAAGCCCGCGATCTTTTCACGACGGCGATAGCGGTCAATCCGCGTTACCGGCAGGCCTATTATGGAAGAGCGCTGGCCAACTTTTCCCTGGAGCGTCGCCGGTTGGCCTGGGAGGATATCCGGAAATACGAGGAATTGGGAGGCGAACCGGATCCGGATTTTATCAGTGCTTTACGCTTTAACTGATTAAAATTATCCAAGACTGGGAGGTTGTCTGATGAGAAAAACTCTGTGGGCTGTTCTTATCATATTATATATGGTGATTATGGCCGGGTGCGCCAACCTGGCCCCGCCGCCTACCGATGAGCAGCAACGCATTCGGGCGGAAGTCTTCCAGTGGATCAGTGGCTTTGAAAACGCCTGGGAAAGCAATGAAGTGGAAGCCCTTCTTCCTTTTTATCATTATCCCCATGTTCAGTTCAATCGTACCTCGGGAGTATATGCTTTTTTCCCGACTGAAGAGCAGTTCCGCGCCTTCCTCGATCCTTTTTTGCAGGTTACCGAAGTCGTCGAAAATCAGATAAATTCCGTTAGGTTCCTCAAAGTCACGAGGGAGGAAGTAATATTTGAAGCGCTGGAAACCGCCCGGAAGATTGAGGATGGAAGGGAAGTTGAAGAGGGCTGGGGGGTACGAATTGCCCTGGTCAATATCGAGGAGGTATGGAAATTGGGAGTTTATGAAATCCTTGAGCACTTATGATAAAAATTTTCCTGTGAGGCCGGCTATTCCATTGACACCCGGTTCAAAATCACTATACTATCTCAGGTAAGAATTTTACAGGGGGTGGAACGAGGGCAAACAAAAAAGGCGCCTGAGAAGGTGCCTCAAAGGGAGTCCTCCCGTGTGCACTCGAGGCGGGAAGTTGCCCCTTCCCCGCGGGTGAGTGCCCCCCATCGATCATTCTACGGGCCCTGAGGTCCGTGTGGGGAGCACCTGATGAAAAAGTTCATCGTTTTCGGTTTCTGGTGTTTGCGCATGTAAGGGCAATAGTCACGGAACGCGGATTGTTGAATTGGCGGTCCGGGGCTGTTTCTTTACAAAAACAATCTACTCCGGAAGGGACTGCTTCCTAGGGTAGATTTTTTTTGCGCCGAAAATACGAAAGGGGGGACACCCGATGAACAAAGTTTTCGAAGCCGGAACTCATTTGGTACTCGATGGTTACAGCACCGATCAAGCGCTCCTGAACGATATGGAGAGGATCCGTTCGTTCCTGGATGAATGCCCGGGTCGGATGGGCATGACCAAAATCACGCCTCCTTATGTCTTTCGCTACCGGGGCAACGCGCCTCAGGAAAACGGGGTGTCGGGAATCGTGATTATCGCGGAAAGCCATATCAGCATACATACCTTTCCGGACCGGAATTACCTGAGCGTGGATGTATTTTCCTGTAAGCCGTTTGACGTGGAAGAGGCGACTCGGTATCTGATCGAATCATTTGGAGTGAACGAGTTCCATCGAAGGGTGCTCGATCGGGGAGTGGAGTATCCGAAAGACCTCAAGTATACCGTACCCTTGGTATTAGAAGAACGGTTGGAGAACCTGGAGAAACTGGTTCACACTTGACTGACCACCGCCTGTGCCTGAAGGGGGGAAATGCTTGAGAAAAGGGTGTTTCCCCTCTTTTATTTTTCTCCACCTCTTTCCATTTTTTCCTGACACTCCACACACAAGGGAGTATAGGGAAGCGCCCGCAGGCGTCCCCGATGGATTTCCCGTTTGCAACGGTCACAGATACCATAGGTACCGGATTCGATTTTCCTGAGCGCTTGTTCAGTTTGGGCGAGAATGTGGCCGATTGCCTCTTGGGACAGGAGGTCCATTTCCAGGTCGACGGTGGCCTTCCCGTAGTCCCCGGTGTCCCGGGACTCTTTCAAGGGGTTTAATTCCCGGGTGTAGTTGCGTTCCGCATCCAGGAGCTTCGAGGCTTTTTCCTGGAGGCGAACCAGTTCGCTCCTATAGGTTTCTTTCTCCGACCGATCCATTGCCGTCACTTCCTTTCACCGTCTATTTTAATTTCTTTTTTCCTATTGTAAAATAGGTTGCACTGATTCTACCAAAGAGAACCAGTCCGGGTTCACAGTAACCGAAAATCTGGTTCCCTCGCGGTCTTGCGCTGCGGGGATTCGGTGACAGCAAGAGAGGGAAAGACTGTCGTGGCGTGATTTTCCAGGAGCGGCCCATGAACAGAATCGATATCATTGTTCTTGTCACCGGCGCCCTGGGTGTTGCCGTCGTATTTGCCGCCACCTTGGTTTTGTTCCGATTCCGATATTCCCCGTGTTCATTTCCACCTGCGAGAGAAGCGGCGCGGTATGCGGTCGCCATTTGCTTTGGTCCGCTGGCCGGAGCACTGGCTGGAGGAATCGGCTCTTTTTTCGCTGATCATGCTATCCGGGATTTGTAATGTGGGCGCCATTCAGCCTGCTGATCAAGGGCCTCGAGGGGTGCCTGGTGAGAGCCTTGAGTACGGGGAACTGGAGACAGGTCATCAGTATCGGAGCCGGAGCGATGTCATGGTTTCTATGAAAGGAACACGATGAGTAAAGCGAACCTGGTTGGATTACTCCCGGATGACCTGCGAACCACATGTATGCAATGGGGTGAGCCGGCCTTCCGGACGAAACAAATCTGTGATTGGGTCTATCGGAAAAAAGCGCTGTCCTTTCAGGAGATGTCCAATCTTTCCAGCCGGCTGCGCGCTGGCCTGGCTGGCCGCTTCTCTCTGGGGCTCTCCCGGCTAATCCGGGAACAGGTATCCCGGGACGGGTGCCGTAAATACTTGCTGCAACTCTCTGATGGAGAGACTATTGAATCGGTTCTGATTCCAGCTCGGAATCGGATCACCTTGTGTGTCTCTGTCCAGGCCGGCTGTCCGGTTCAGTGTCCCTTTTGTGCGACTGGTCTGTCCGGTTTTTCCCGAAATCTCGCTTCGTCGGAGATTGTCGAGCAGGTCTGGCTGCTCGAACGGCATACTGGTCTTAAGATTACTCACCTGGTTTTTATGGGTATGGGCGAGCCACTCCTCAATTACGAGGTCCTGTCCCACGCCTTGCGGGTTATCAATTCTCCGGATGGGTTGGGTATCGGGGTTCGGCACATCACCATATCGACGATTGGAATTCCGGAAGCCATGGTTCGACTGGCCCGGGAATGGAACCAGGTGAACCTGGCCCTCTCCCTGCACGCCCCGAACGACCACCTCCGGAACAGGCTCGTTCCCATCAACCGGGTGTACCCGATTCAGCCGGTCATGAGGGCGCTCAAGGCCCATATTAAGGAGACCGGACGGCGGGCGACCATCGAATATACCCTGTGGCGGGAAGTCAATGATTTGCTGGTCCATGCCCGGCAACTGGCCGATCTTTTGCCGGATAGCCTCGTGCATGTGAACCTGATCGCCGGAAACCAAGTCCCCGGTTCCCCCTTGCTCCCCGCATTGATGAGCCGGGTGCAGGCGTTTGCCCGCATCCTCACCGATCGGAACTTCGCCGTGACCATCCGGAAAGCGCGGGGTATGGATATTCAAGCGGCCTGTGGGGAATTGCGCAGTGCTCAGTCCGGCGAAACGAACCGGTGCACAGAACCGGAGTCGCCCAGGGAGAAGTCCTTCCCGGCAATAAAAAGAAACCGTTCGTCCGGTGAGTCGGTACGCCGCCGACAGCGATAAGGGCGATAAATCGGCTTCAATTTTCCCGATGCCGGATTAAAGATTGAAAGAAGCGCCAAGCCTGGGAGAGGACAGGGGTAAGGGTTGACTAAAGCAGATTGTCAGGGGTTGAGACAGTTAGGCGGTCAGGAAAACCATTGCAGAAGCCATTGTTTTACCTATAAGCCTACAGCCTCACAGCCTGTTTTCACTGGAGAGAAAGGAGTTTACCGATGATTATCGTGCTGCGCAGCGGCGCAAGTCAGGAAGATCTCAATGAGGTGGTCGGCCGCCTGAAACGACTGGGTTTTGGTGTACATATCTCTCAGGGAGTTGAACGGACCATAGTTGGGGCTATAGGGGATGAGCGGGGGGTGGACCTTGAAGAAAAAATCGGGGTGCTCCCCGCTGTGGAGAAAGTCATCCCCATCCTGACGCCTTATAAACTGACCAGCCGGGAATTTCGTGACTCGGCGACCGTCGTCCGGGTCGGCCCGGTGGAGATCGGACCGCAACGGTTGGTAGTCATTGCCGGACCGTGTGCGGTTGAATCGGAAGAGCAGATAATTGATACCGCCATCCGGGTGAAGGAGGCCGGTGCCCATATCCTGCGGGGAGGCGCCTATAAACCCCGCACATCGCCTTACGCCTTTCAGGGCCTGGGAGAAGAAGGCCTGCGTTTCCTTGCCCGGGCCCGGGAAGAAAGTGGATTGCCTTTCGTGACCGAAGCCCTGGGGATCGAGGAACTGACCTTGGTGTCCGAATACGCGGACATGATCCAGATCGGCACCCGGAATATGCAGAACTTCAGGTTGCTCGAAGCGGTAGGCCGATTGCGCAAGCCAGTTATCCTCAAGCGGGGAATGATGAGTACCGTTGATGAGTTGCTGATGTCGGCTGAATATATTCTGGCCCAGGGGAACTACCAGGTGGTGCTCTGTGAACGGGGGATCCGGACTTTTGAACCATCTACCCGTAATACCCTGGACCTGAGTTGTGTGCCGCTTTTGAAAAAGAAGAGCCATCTGCCGGTCGCGGTCGATCCCAGCCACGGGACCGGGTGGGCGGAATTGGTGGAACCGATGAGTCTTGCTGCAGTCGTTGCTGGAGCCGACGCCTTGATCGTCGAAGTTCACCCCAACCCGGTGGAGGCACTGTCCGATGGTCCACAGTCTTTAAGTCCGGATCAGTTCACCCGCCTGATCGAAGCCCTGCAGGAACTGTCAGCGGTGGTCAAAAGGACCCTCTGAGTTCGTGGAACATACTATAGGCATCATCGGTCTGGGCTTGATGGGCGGTTCCCTGGGTTTGGCGATGAGTGAGTGGCCGGGAATGACGCTTGTCTTGGGTCATGACCGGGATCCGAAAAGCGCCCGCCTGGCCAAAGAGCGGGGGGCGGTCGCGGAGCTCCGCCCGACCCCGGAGGCAGTCGCTGAAACCTCTGACCTTCTATTTCTGGCTGTTCCGGTACGGTCGGTGCCGGACGTTCTCACCCGGGCCGCCGCTACTCTAAAACCGCATAGCATTGTTTTCGATCTGGCCAGTTCCCGCGAATGGATTCTCCGGGAAACCGGCCCGCTGTCCGACCGGATCAACTATGCCGGCTTTCATCCCATGTGCGGCAAAGAAATCGGCGGGATCGGGCAAGCCCGCGCGACCTTGTTCCGTAACGCGCCGATTCTAATCACTCCGGAAAAACCCCCCCACCGGATTGCCGAGATGGCTCGCCGGGTGTCCACTTTCCTGGGAGGAAGGGTTTTTTTTTGCACCCCCGGGAACATGACTTTGCCTGCGCTCTGGTCAGCCATCTTCCCCATTTGCTTTCCAACGCATTCTGTTTTGGAACCACTCCTCTGACTGTCGAGATCGAGCGTATCGCCGGCCCATCGTTCCGCGACCTGACCCGAGTCGCCGGATCGTCACCCGAAATCTGGAAGGATATCTTTCTGACTAACCGGGAAAACATCCTCGAGGCTCTGGCTACCTTCCAACACCACCTCGGACTCCTGGCCCAGACCCTACAAGAAAACGACGAAACAGCGCTCATTGCCCTCCTCGAAAAGGCGAAGGAGATTAAAGGACGATTCAGGATACCAGATAAGGACTGAACTTATTGTCTGGGAGGGACCTGGAATGGCAGGAAAGAAAATTAGCTTTTCGGGGTCTGAGCCGGTAAGGGCATAAGAATTTTCAATCACGAATCGGGTGTTTTTTCAATGTGATTTAGGAGGTATAGGAATGCTTGAATACCGTACGGCGGGTGAGTCTCATGGGAAGGGGATCATTGCGCTTGTTTCAGGGCTGCCAGCCGGCTTGGCGATCGATTTTGCCTTTATTGATGCCGAGCTCGCCCGCCGCCAGCAGGGACCTGGTTCCGGGCCGCGCATGGCCATCGAACAGGACCGGGTGGAAATCCTCAGCGGGGTCCGCTGGCGAATGACCCTGGGGAGTCCGATTGTCGGCTTGATCAGGAATCGTGACTATCAAAATTGGATCTCCTGGATGGATCCGGAAGGGACAATACCGGATGGATACCAGGAGATTACCGTCCCCCGACCCGGACATGCCGATTTGGGTGGAATGTTGAAATACCGCTTCCGGGATATTCGTAACGTTATCGAGAGGAGCAGTGCCCGGGAGACGGCTGGTCGCTGTTTCGCGGGAGCGCTGGCCAAACTCTTTCTGGCCAGCTTTGGAGTGATCGTCGGGGGTTTTGTGGAAGCGGTCGGGGAGACGGCGGCCCCGCCGGTTGAAGATTTTCAAACGGGGGTGAGCCGCGCCTCGCAATCGACCCTACGCACCTACGATCCCACGGCTGAAGTCAGAATGACGGAATCGATCGAGCAAGCCCGCGCGGCGGGAGAGACTCTGGGCGGGGTGTTCGTGGTCGCCGCCTTCGGGGTGATGCCTGGTTTGGGTGGATACGCACAAGCCTCCGAACGGCTCGACGGAAGGATTGCCCAGGCGATGATGAGCATTCCCGCCGTCAAGGGTGTGGAAATCGGCGATGCCTTCCGGAACGCCCGGGTCCCGGGAAGCCGGGCCCATGACCAGATCATCGCCCAACCAGACCGCCGACCGCTGGCCCTATCTCGTCTCTCATCCCATGCCGGAGGGATCGAGGGGG
>DATIKP010000058.1 GCA_035477455.1 Atribacteraceae bacterium | reverse complement strand
GTGGTTTTTCGTTATCCATTCCATCCTCTTCTGCGGATGAAAGTCCCAACGTACCAACCGGAAGAATGCCCGTTCTGCCGGGAAAAGATTGATTTGCAAAAGAGGGGCGGCCGGGCGATGAAAGGGTGAAGGGATATTGAGCCATGGCGGACTGGAAGGCTCTTCTTGACGGCGAATTCGACTTATTTGAGCCGATCAATGTGGCGCAAAGTTTGATACGGATTGCCAGTGTTTCCGGCTCAAAAGGCGAACATGAAATTGCCCGGTTTATCGCCAACTATTTCATCGATCACCAAGTTCGGGTTACCTGGCAGGAGGTCGAGGATGGACGGGCCAATCTGCTGGCTGAAATTCAGGGAGCGCTTGGGGAAGGGCCGACACTGCTCTTGAATGGACACCTGGACACGACTCCTCTGGGCAGCGGCTGGCGTAATCCTCCATTGGGC
The DNA here is from genome assembly GCA_035477455.1 of Atribacteraceae bacterium. Lineage (NCBI taxonomy): Bacteria > Pseudomonadati > Atribacterota > Atribacteria > Atribacterales > Atribacteraceae > Atribacteraceae bacterium. Next base: position 4,464 of record DATIKP010000058.1, on the reverse strand, counting down.
GGTCAGATTCTCGATAATCATCTCTTCGGGCGTGGTGCTTGCGATATGAAAGGGGCCTTGGGGGCTATGGTCTATGCCGCCCGTATGGTCTCCCTTTTTTCTCATTCTCTCTATGGCCGCCTGAAATTGCTCTTCGTGGTCGATGAGGAACGGGATAACGCGGGTATGAAAACCTGGATCGCTTCCTATCAGGAAAGTGGAGAACCGGTCGATTTTGCGGTTGTGGGAGAGCCGACCGACCTGAATATCAGTTTGGGTCACCGGGGAGTTGCCGGGTTTCGGGTCAAGGTGAAAGGGAAAGCGGCCCATGCCGGCATGGCCGAACAGGGAAGCAACGCCATTTGCATGGCTGCGGATATGATCCGGCTCATCGAGTCGCTGAATGGTGAGTTGCGAAAATTCGCGGATCCGGATCTGGGACACCCTTCCCTGAATGTTGGGCGGATGCAGGGGGGGGTATCGGCCAATGTTGTGCCGGAGCTGTGCCACTTCGAAATCGATGCCCGAACACTCCCGGATTATAGCTTGGATCGACTGACAGAAGATCTCAGAAAAATTTTGGGAACCGCTATTCTGAATCGACCGAAAGGATTCACTTTTGACCTTGAGCAGTCCATTCCCCACCTGCCGCCGGTGAAAATTCCCAGGAATATGAAAGAGATCGATATCCTGGCCCGTTCCATCTCCGATGTGCCCGGAGAAATGCCTATATTTGCTCCCTTTCCCGCTTCCTGCGAAGCGTCGTACCTCTTCGGAGTCGGGATCCCGACTCTTATTTTCGGGCCCGGTCGGATAGAGGAAGCGCATGGGGCGAATGAATATGTTTCGATTACCCAGGTGGTTGCCGCCAGCCGGATATACTCCTTGCTTGCTTTGCGTTTTTTGGGGGGAGGCTGATGTGGAAAAGTCTGGTTTCCGGGGTTTGCGGCCTACTTGTCTTTTTGAGTTTTGCCCTGCCCTGGCGAATCGATCTCCCGGAACGAGTTATCCTGGAGGCCGGAGGAACCGACTGGACAGTACCGCTGTTTCTCCGCACGGTGTGGGATTCCGCTCCGCTTTTCCGCGGCGTCACAGTACTTCCTTCCGACCCGGAGGTGATCCGGGTTTCCACGCTGGATTTGACGATAACGGTTGAGCCACGTTTTCTGGAAGGTCGGGGAAGAATAGAGGTTCGCTCCTTTCCCGCGGTTACCTGGATCGATTACGAAGTTCGGCCGGACTATCGGGATCGCGATGAGGACGGATTTCCCGATGTGGCTAAACTGAACACGGAATCGGATCGTCGTCTTTTCCGGGAGCGGTTTGTCGCTATCGCCCGTTCCCAATTGGTTGTGGAAAGTTCTTTGTGGAAGAATAAAGATTGTTCCGGATTGGTAAGGTTTGCTTACCGGGAAGCCCTGAAGCGTCATGACCGGGAATGGCACGCTCGATTCGGTGGGCCGCTTGCCGGGTCGGAGGAGGTCCAGGCGTTCCGCTATCCCCGGATTCCGGTGTTGGGAGACCGACTGTTCCGAATCCGTCCCGGTAAATTTGCGCCGGGAACAGCCGGTATTGATTTTTCTGCTTTCGCCTCTGCGTTCTATTTGTTCTCATACAATGCCTTACCGATCGGGAGGCGGGAGGAGTCGGCCCAAAGCGGCGACCTCCTTTTTTTTTACCAACCGCTCTTTTTTGAGTTTCCTTATCATGTTATGATCTATACGGGAAAAGGATCGGTGATCTACCATACCGGACCGGTAGAAGGTGGAGAAGGACAACTGATCGAAGCCTCCTTATATGAGCTCCGTAAACATCCTGATCCACGTTGGAGACCAGTTGTGGACAACCCCGCTTTTTTAGGATTCTACCGATGGAAGATTCTCCATTGAGAAGCTAACCTTTATGCAGCGCCCAACGGCGCCGAGCGTGAAAAAGCTGTTGAGGGTTTAGAGTGGATTCGACCAGTCGGCATGGCCAACGATATTGCATATGAAAAATAAGAATGGTCCGGAGCGTGCGAAGATTCTCACCCTCCTACCTATTATCCATAACTGATCACCCCGTTTTTATTTGCAGGGAGGGGACACCGTGATGCATCGCCGGATTTTCCTCAGTCTGTTCTTTACGGTTTTTCTGGTGGCGGGAATGTCCGCTGGTTCGTCGGCGGAGGATGTTTTTCTCTGGTTGAGTGTGCCCGCGCAAGTCTATCCCGGAGAGACGGTTGAAGCTAGACTTTCGGTCAGTGAAATCCCACGGGTGCAATTCGTGCTGTCCCGGATACAGGAACCGGCTGAGTATATCAAAAAGAGTCGTAAGGAACATTTTTTCGATGTGGGAACCTGGCGACCCGACCGACCGCTTGAACAACGGGAACACTGGCAAAACCTCAAATACGGTTTTTTCCAATCGTTACGGATACTCGCTTCCCGCCTGCTCCCCGACGGGACGAAAGTCTTCTTACGCGACCTCCTCGGAATTACTGGACCTTTGACCCCTCGCCTTATTGAAGTCAGTCCCGCCGATTATCGGCGCGGGACGGAATGGCTGAAATCCTGGGATGAAGAGATCCGTTATTCGCCCGATTCCCGCTACGCTTACACCTCTTATCAGATCGGTGCCCTCCAGGAAGGACTGTATCTTTTAACTGTTAGCGGAGGAGGCCGGGAAGCCCGGGTTCTTTTCAGCGTGAGCCGTCTTGCCCTGTCCATGAAACAGGAATCGGACCGGAGCCTCTTCTTCCTCCAGGATCCGTCGACCGGAAACCCGCAGGCCGGTGTACCCATTCAGGTCATTGTTGGAGATGAGGTCGTCGCCGAGGGTGTATCCGACCTCTCGGGTACCTGGATGGCAGACTTACAAGTCGAGAACGAGGCGGCGGTGATTGCCGGAGAAGACGGACGGTATGCCTTTCTTTCGTTCTGGCCCTTATATAGGGGAGACAATGAGGAAATCGAGGCTTTTCTCTATTCGGAAAGACCACTTTATCGACCGGGACAACGGGTTTTTTTCCGGGGTATTCTTCGCACGGTTGCCGTTAGTGGATATCTTACACCGCCGGCGGGGGAGACAGTAATCGTTCGCCTGACCGACTATTTGGATAACGAGTACGGCCGTCTGGAACTGCGATCGAACGAGTTTGGAGCCGTCTCAGCCGCGTTTGATCTGCCGAAGGCGCTGCACGAGGGCGGTTATTTGCTGGAAATGATCTGGCGGGGCAGTTCCTTTTACCATTACGTGGGCATAGAGAACTACGAGAAACCGGCGTTCGAAATTAACTTAACCACCGAGCAGTTGGTCTATGCCAACCGGGAAAAGATGCTGTTCAACCTCAGGGCGGTGTATTATTCCGGTGAGCCGATGACCCCAGCCTGGTACCGTTACCGGGTGTTGCGCTATCCCCTGCACACGTGGGGGATGCCCTCCCGGGGTGAAATGGTTCTCGAAAAGGAAGGCGAACTCGACGAACAAGGACAGGCGGTGATTCAGATCACTCCGGAGGTCGATGACAATGCCTATCGCTACGAGGTAACCGCCCAGGTTTTTGATCCAGCATACCGGGTTGTGGAAAAAACAGTGGAGGTCAAAGTGTTGCCGGGTGATTATTCCCTGATTCTTGAACCGGAACGGTATTTTGGAGAAGCTGGAACGGCGTTCCGCTGGACGGTGAGCGCCCGCGATGCCCGGAATCGACTGATCTTGGTAGGCAAGGTGTTTGCCTCGGTGAAAGAATTGACCTGGAATTCAGAAACCCAGGAATACGATGAGCAATTGAAGCGGTTTTTCACTTTTTCCCTTTCGGAAGGACAGGATACGATTGCTATTACCCTTGAGACGAGCGGGTATTATCTTTTAGAAATCATGAGCCAGGATGCATCTGGCAATCGGATCCGTTCCGCCCGCCGGTTTTACGTGGTCGGGGCGGGGTTGTATATCCCGACCCTGGGTGTGGAGATGAAGCTGGATAAAACTGAATACCGGACAGGCGAGAACGCGCGGGTCCTGATCACCCCCCCGATTGGATCAGGCCCGTTTCATTTCCTTTTTACAGTTGAAGGCCGGTCTATCCACCACCATGCAGTCAAGAGGATCGAAGGACCGACTGTAGTGGTTTTTCCTGTCGAATCGGCCCACGCTTTGGGTTGCTTCGTCTCGGTCACCGCGTTCTCCGGCGGCAGTTTTTATAATGAAACATTGGATGTGCCAGTGAAATCCGACCGTGAACTTGACGTTATGGTAACCATCGATAAAGAATCCTTTCGGCCTGGCGAACCGGGTAACATCCATATACGCGTTCTCGGACCGGACGGTATGCCGCGACAGGCCGAGGTCTCCCTAACTGTGGCCGATCAGGCGATTTTCGATATGAGTTGGTTTTGGCAAGCAAGCGTTTATGACCATTTCTACACGTATAATTACAATCGGGTCTTTACGTTGTCTTCGCATTATACCTCGTTTTACGGTCAAGGAACGCGTATACTGGACTCC
>DATIKP010000057.1 GCA_035477455.1 Atribacteraceae bacterium | reverse complement strand
AAGGAAGCCTGGGCCTAAGTTGCCTGAATCAGCCGCCGAAATCACCGCATTTTCGCAGCAAAAAGGCCAAGGATGGCCTTTTCAGCAGCACTGTAACCGGACGTGGTCATTGATGCGTGCGAGAAAACACCAGATGAGGCGGGGCTGATGGCAACGGGGTCTTGCTGAAATGAGTTTTTGCAGCAAAATCAATATTCCGGGGAACAATAACCATGGATCTGATGCAGATGGAAATAATCCTAATCGCTTCGGTTGTTGCTGGAAGCTGTGCGCTGATCGGATCTTTTCTGGTCCTCAGAAAAATGGCCATGCTTTCGGATGCCATCAGCCATGCCATACTTTTCGGGATCGTCATCACTTTCTTCTATACCAGAAGCCTGGCCTCTTTTCCGATGCTCATCGCCGCCACCGCGACCGGGGTGCTCACTGTATTTCTGGTGGAAGTCTTGGTGAAATCCCGTTTAGTGAAAGAGGATGCTGCGATCGGAATCGCCTTTCCCGCCCTATTTTCCATCGGAGTGATCCTGATCAGCCGTTACGCAGGGGACGTTCATCTGGACACTGATGTGGTCCTGCTGGGGGAGTTGGTTTTCGCTCCGTTTGACCGTCTGGTGATCGCCGGAAGAGATCTTGGTCCGCGGACCCTCTGGCTGGCCACCTCTACCGCTATAGCCAACCTGGTTTTCATCGCGCTTTTTTTCAAAGAACTGAAACTGATCGTTTTCGATCCCGCTCTGGCCGCAGCCCTCGGTTTCTCGCCAGCCATCATCCACTACGCCCTGATGACCCTGGTTTCGGCCACGGCGGTCAGCTCTTTCGAAGCGGTCGGTTCAGTCCTGGTAGTGGCCTTGATGATCGCTCCTCCAGCGGCAGCTTATCTCCTGACCGACCGGCTGGCCCTGATGCTGGTACTGGGACCGTTGATCGGCATCCTTTCCTCAATTGTCGGATATTTTCTGGCTTATCTGCTCGATGCTTCTATCGCTGGTAGCATGGCCACCGTCTCTGGAATTATCTTCACCATTGTCCTATGCGGGGCGCCCCGGCGGGGTCTGGTCCAACAGTGGCTGAGACTGCGGGAACAGCGCATTCGCTTTGCCGGCGATGCGCTTCTGATCCATCTCTCTCATCATGCGGGACGACCCGAGGAAGCCGAGGAATCATCGATCGACCATATCGACCGTCACCTTCGCTGGAATGAAGCCTTTGGAAGAAGGGTCATCGCCCATCTCACCCATCACTCCCTGATTCGCCTCAACGAGCGGAAAGACCGCCTCTATCTCACCGACCGGGGGAAAAAAACCGCAGCGGATCGCCTCTCGCTCAATAATACTAAACTCTAATCCATTGCTCTTTTCCCGGCCCGAACTCAGGGGCCCGTAACTACATCTATTTTCAACGGTTCGATGTTTCGTAAATCAAGCCTTCATATTGAGTAAGGATTTTCCCTCGCCACTTTTGAAAATCCTCCTCCACCCGGGAAAGGAGTAACGTATCCCTTCCACCTTCCAGAATAAGAGTTTCGAGATTCCGGACAATCTCCCGGGCTTCCCGGTCGGGTGGACGGAGGCGTTCCACGCGTTCGAAGCTGGGAAGAGACCCGGTCCGTACACCTTCGATCAGGGCTTGGGCTTCGTTGTGAAAGGCCACCACCTGCTCGACGGATACCCGCGCAGAGGAAAGACCGGGGACGAAAAAAGACACCATACTGAAGGCGACAAAGGCAATCAGCGTCCAGTTCAATGCCTCCTCAACCGTATTTTTCCAGCCCCGCCTATAGGTTCCGGGTCGAAGGAGCCAACCCATGCCCATACCAGCCAAAAGTCCCCCGATATGGGCGGCGTTATCGATTGCCGGGACAACAAACCCGATGAGCAAGTTGATGAGAATGAAGGGAAGAATACTCATCCCCAGTCGGTTGAGAGAAGTGTTCCGGTGTTTCAGGCCACTGGCAAAAATCGCTCCCGCCAGACCGAAGATCGCTCCGCTGGCTCCCACTCCAGCCATGTGAAAGTTCCAGAAGTACGAGAGGATACTACCGGCAATCCCGGTGACGATGTATATCCCAAAAAATTTCCGGGACCCAAAAACCTCTTCACAAAGCTTCCCCAGGTAAAACAAGGCATAGGAATTGAATAAAAGATGCCATAAGCTGCCATGTAAAAATATGCTGATCAGGAGTCTTTGCCACTCTCCAGCGGCAATCCGGGGACCGTGTTTAGCTCCCAGTTCGATCAGATTCGGTGTAGCAAAACCACCGCTGGCGATGGTGGCCAGAAAAAACAAGCCATTGATAACGATGATGTATTTAAACATTCCTAAGCCTTGGCCGTTCCTTCCGAATACACCAGTTCAAGTTCGGCGCGAATTTTTTCGTCAGATGAGATAAATTGATTGATTTCGCTGGACAGCTTGATGAGTATGTAGGCCCAATATATTCCAAAGGTGACAATGGAGAGCAATATAAACAGTCCGATACTGCGGTGAGGGACGTGAGCCACCGTGTAATCCATCCCCAAACCTTTTTTATCCTTGAGGTAAGTATATAAGCGGTCTTTCAGGTTCGAAACCTTGTTCGTCGTCTGAAATATTTTGTGTAAAAACACCGCCAGGAAGATAAAGGCGATGAGTCCGACCATCGTCGCCAGGGGAATGAGGCCTACCAGATGCAGGACCAGGTAAACCCAGTAAATCCAGGTGGGGATGATGAAGTCCTCTATCCGGTTGACGAAAAAGCCGACCTCGCCCCGCAGGGGATCTTCCAGGTGTTCTTTCATATAGGTGAAAATTTGCTGCGTATTCCTGATGTTGGTGTTGAGGACGTTACTCCACTGGTACAGGACGATAAACTGCAGTATGACGCTGATGACGCCCAAAAGGATACTGACCGCCGCCGCACCTACCACTGCGCCCAAAGCACCGGTCAACCCGGTAAAAGCGGTTATTACGAAACCAAAAATACCGAATAGTACAATAAACACCACCGCCAGGATGGCAGCCGGCATGCTTACCCGGCTTTCCTCGATAAAACCTGAGATGGGCATGCTCGCACCCCCAATAAAATTTTTCTCATTGTATCATAAATACCAAAACGGCACAGCCTGACCGGGTTATTTTCAATACATTGCCTGAAACTCGAAAGACAGGCTTTACTGCTTTCCGGCATACTGAGTTGGTTCCTGGTAATTTTTAGTCCCGGTTTTTTCCCTGATCTCCGGTGTCCATTTTCCACAGCGACTTCCCCACAGGGCTTTGAGCAAGCCATCTTCCTTTAGGATCACGATTTCACAGGAATTCGGGCAGTCTTCGCACCCGAAACTCTGCGTCTGGAAGTCCCGTTCCACCACGTTGAAGCCCTGGAAAGACGTCCCTTCCGAAGCGTATTCCAGTGCCAGAATCGCCGCCCCCCAGGCCCCCATCACTCCGTGTTCGGGAGGTACCACAATTTCAATCTCCCCTCTAAAAAAATCATGGAAAGCCTGGACGATACCTTGGTTAGCCGCTACGCCCCCCTGGAAAACCACCGGTCCTTCGATGGTCTTCCGGGAGGCCAAGTTATTGATAAAGTTCCGCACCAGGGCTTCCGAAAGACCCTTGGCGATTTCCGGTTTTCCGAAACCGAGCTGTTGTTTGTGAATCATATCCGATTCGGCAAATACCGTGCAGCGGCCGGCTATTCTCACCGCTTGCGTCGCCCGGGCGGCAAGTTTTCCGAACTCTTCGATGGGAACGTTCAGCCGTACCGCCTGGTGTTCCAAAAAGGAGCCGGTCCCAGCGGCGCATATCGTGTTCATGGCAAAATCCTCCACTACCCCATCCCGGATGAGGATCAGTTTCGAGTCCTGCCCACCGATCTCAAAGACCGTTCGCACCTCAGGAACCCTGGTAATGGCCGCAACAGCATGAGCGGTGATCTCATTTTTCACGATATCTGCCCCTACCACCACCCCGGCCAAGTGCCGGGCACTGCCGGTCGTCCCCACCGCCCGGATGGCTGCATCGCCCGGAAAATGCGAATGGATGTGCCGAAGACCATGCTTGATGGCCACGATCGGGTCACCGCTGGTTTTCAGGTAACAGCTGTTCAGGATCTTTTTTTCTCCGTCAATCAGAACGAACTTGGTGGTAACTGAACCCACATCCACCCCGAGGAAAACTTTTCTCATCCTCCGACCCCCAGCTTCTTCCTGCCGAATTTTCGCCTGCGTTCAAGAACATCGACAAACGCTTCCACTCGGGTCACCAATCCCGCTTCCCCCGCATGTTCATCGATGGCTAGATGGAGGAGAGGCAGATCATAATCCCGCCCGACTTCACCCATAATCCCCTTGGCCACCACTTCCGGCATGCAGGTAAAAGGGTACAGATGCACAACCCCATCATATCCTTGGTGGGCATAACGGACGGTAGAGCCAACCGAATCGATTCCCTCCCCCCCTATAAAACGGTTGAGGTAAGGACGAGCCAACCGCCAGGCCTCCAGTTTTTCAGTCGATTTAAAAAAAGGGAGAGCATGAAGAAGATACTCGACGGTGGACACCGAATTGTGGACTCTTACTCCCAAGCTCCCCAAGAGGCGCTCTACATCGAAATTGATCCGTCGTTCCTGGGCTACATACACTTCACCCACGATGCCCACCCGCAGGTGGTCCCGGGTGTTATCCTTGGGGAGTAGAGAAATTTCGCCCCGTACCTCCCGGCACAAAGAGTCCAACGCCACCGGACTGCTCACCTGACGCAAGCGGTGCAGCGACTGGGTGACCATGGTTTCTAATTGTTGCGGATCCCAGGTCCGGGCCCGCAGGTCCCGGAGATACCCTTCGAGTTCCTCGGTAAAGCGCAGGATTCGCCAAGCCAGAATGGCAGCCCGCTTGGCTCGGATAAATGAAAATCGACCTCCCGTCATCGACCGCAAAGCATCGAGAAAGCGTCGGAAGCCATAACGGGGGTGATCCAAAAGGACAAACTTGATCCGGTGACCCATGTCCTCTAAAATCACCTTTTGGATCTCGCCATAATACCCGAAACGACAGGGACCCACCCCCCCGACCATGAAAACGGTATCCGCTCCCTGCTCAATACCTTCCAGGAAGTTGCCCAGAGTGACCTTGAGTGGAAAACAGGCGTTCTGCGGAGCGAGCTTGACGCCCAGTTCAATGGTTTTTTTCGAGATGGGGGGAGGAGGCACAATGTCCACTCCCAGTGTTGGATAAAGAAAGCCCAGGGCGATGTCAAGATGGGCGAGATGCGGAAAGGTGGCTTTCAAGACTTCCATGCCTCCACTTCATCATATCCACAAAGGCTTCCAGCCGGGTAAGCATCCCCGCTTCACCGGTATGCTCGTCGATTTCGAGCTTTAAATAGGGAAGAAAATGCTTGTCTCTCTTCAGCCAGCGCCCAACCAGTTCACCGACCAAGGAATCCGGGCCGCATTCGAAAGACATCAGATGCACAAACCCTTTGATCGCTGAAGGTTTTTCTCGTAAAACATAGAGAGCACTGGCTAAAATCTCGTTAGACATGGTCCAGAAACTGGGTTTGGTTCTTCCCGGCAAGTGACGGCGTAAACCCTCCTGGTCCAGCATGTCCGGGGTGATAATCGAGAAGCCCAGACCGGAGATCCTGTGGATCAGATTCATGTTGATATAACTGTCACTGGCCAGATAGGCATGGCCAAGCAGCAACACCTTTTCCGCATGATCGGGTAGCGGTGGCTGGCCATCGATTACTGTTTCGGGAAGTATTCCCTGTCGGAGGCTATCCCGGTATGCCCGGTGAGCCGTTTCCGCCTTTTCCAGCGCTTTGGCGATTTTTCGTTCACTTGTGACGAATCTCTGTCCGATGGAAAAAAACCCTTTCCGCCAACCAACGATTCCCCGCTCCCGCATATTGATTTCGTCGTCGATCATCCGTTCCGGAGCGATCCCGAATAGGCTGCGGGTCAGGTCTGGAAGACCGAGAATTTTAGGACAGTTGTACTCGCCCCGGTGAAAGCTCACGACCCGGGGAATCAAGATCATATCCACCTGGTCTTTGAGGAAATGGCAATGTCCGAGATACACTTTGGCCGGAAAGCAGACTTCCTCCACGGCGTGAGTCAAACCCTGTTGAATAATTGGCTTGCTGGTCGGGGGGGAGACCAGCACTTCCTGCCCGAGCTCTTCGAGAAAAGTTTTCCAGAGCGCATAGAAGCGATAAAAGAGAAGTCCCCTCGGAATCCCGATTTTCAAAATGAACCTCCCGGAAGACAACACAAGATTTAAGCATTATTATATACGCTTAGCCAGGTGTTGCCAAAAAAATTTGGTTGAGAACAGATCGATCATATTTCCGCCCGCTGGACGATAGCGGTTCACCCGCCTCACGAAGAATTCATTCTCCTGAAAACCCCCCTTCCCTATCCTATGCCAGCTTCGTTAAAACGACAGATCGCGTTCGCCCCGCTCAATTTGACCGAGACGTTCTTCAGTGAGCCGGCGTATATGGACGTTCGGTATCCGGGCGAGATGTTCACGAAGGGTTTGTTCACCAATCAGCCTGGTTTCCGGTGTCCCGTAATCCAGCAAATATTCCCTGAAGGTGAGGATGGCATTGGGTTGGCATACATTCTGGATTTCACCGGCCTTGGCCAGCGCCATGAAGCGCTCGCCGGTCCGACCGGTCCGATAACAGGCAGTACAAAAACTGGGTAGATATCCATAACGGCAGACATCGGCCAGGACCTCGTCGGGACTACGCCGATCTTCGACATTAAACTGAGGAACCTCCCCGTCACGCTGTTCGTTCATTGCCTCCTTTTTATATCCTCCCACTCCCGTACAGGATCCGGCGGATATCTGGGATATTCCCACATCGAGGAGGCGAGTCCGCAGGGAAACGTTTTCACGGGTGGAGAGGATCATTCCGGTGTACGGAAGAGCCAGGCGAATGATGGCCACCACCTTCATAAATTCCCGGTCAGAAACCCGGTGTGGAAATTGTTCCGGGTTTATCCCCGAAGCCGGCTTGAGGCGGGGTACCGAGACGGTATGGGGGCCGACCCCGAACTCGCTTTCCAGGTGGCGCGCATGCTGGAACAAGGCTAATGTTTCGAAAGCATAATCATAGAGTCCGAACAGGACTCCGATTCCCACATCGTCAAGCCCGGCCCGCATGGCCCGGTCGTGGGCAGTCGTGTGCCAATCGTAATCCGCCTTTGGTCCGGAGGGGTGCATTTTGGCATACATTCCCCGGTGGTAGGTTTCCTGAAAAAGAATATAAGTTCCGATGCCGGATGCTTTGAGGCGAGCGTATTCCTCTTCTCCGGTAGCGGCAATATTCACGTTGATCCGGCGGATACTGCCTTGGTTGTTTCGAACGGCATACACAGTCTGAATCGCTTCCAGAACGTACTCGAGAGGACATTCATCCGGATGTTCGCCGGCTTCCAGCGCGATCCGCTTGTGACCCATGTTTTCAAGAATCGCGACTTCGTCTGCCAGTTCCCGTTGAGTGAGCTTGCGACGGGCAAAACGGTTGCCGGCTCGATACCCGCAATACCCGCAATTATTGACACAATAATTGCTGATATACAGAGGAGCGAAAAGAACCACCCTCTTTCCGTATATCTGATCCTTGATTTGACGGGCGACCGCAAACATCTCCTGTATCAGGGTTTCGTCTTCCACCCCAAGGAGCATGGCAACTTCCCTAAGAGATAATCCCCTGGCTCGGCCAGAGCGCTCGATTACCGCCCGAACTTCTTCCGGAGTAGCCACCTCTCCCTCACGAAGCAACGCAACGATCTCCGCTTCCCGAATAAAGTCCGCTTTTTCAGTATTCACCGTACAGGTCTCGTCAAACATTTTCATGTTCCGCCTTTCCGATCATTAGTTTCTCCTGTTTATCTGTCTCTCTTTTTTCCCTTAACCGTGACATAACCTCCGGGAAAGGAGCCAGCGCTCGGGGAAGAATCCCCATTAAATGGGCGATGCAGATACCGTAATTCACGATCGGGACACCGGAGCGCCGGGCGAAAGAGATACGGGAAAGCATTTCACGACGATTCCGCATACACGCACCACAATGCACAATCAGGTCAAAATCACTGAGGTCTTCCGGATACTGCTGCCCATTGACCCACTCGAAGCTTAATTCCCCCCCGGCTGCCTGACGTAACCAGCGTGGTATTTTGACTGTTCCAATATCGTCCTCGACACGGTGGTGGGTGCACCCTTCCGCCAGCAGGATCCGGTCCCCGGGAAGGAGCCGTTCGATGGCCAGGGCTCCTTCGACCATAGTCGCCAAGTCTCCCTTGTATCGGGCAAAAAGAATAGAAAAGGAGGTCAAGAGAACGTCTGGGGGCGTATCCTCATCCACTTTCAAAAATGCCTGCGAATCGGTCACCACGATCTTCGGTTTCTTTTTCAGAAGGGATAAAGCCTGCTTGAGTTCGCATTCTTTTACCACCAGAGCCTGACCGTCATGGTCGAGAATATCCCTCAGGACCTGAACCTGAGGTAAGATGAGTCGACCTTTCGGTGCTGCATGATCAATGGGAACCACCAGCACGGCAAGATCGCCGGGATCAAGCAGGTCTCCAATAATGGGTCGCTCATCCCAGGAGGAGGGCGCTGTCCGGATTATGGCATTTTTAAGTTCTTCAATGCCTCTGCCGGTCAAGGCGCTTGTAAAAATCATCGGGATCCCTTCAGGCAGGGCGGATTCGATCTGCCGTATTTCCCTACCCGTCCAGAGGTCGCTCTTGTTCGACACCATGATAGCTGGAATATCCCGGTCCCGGCATTGCCGTAGGATATCCTCTTCAAACCCGGATATTCCCTGCCGTGTATCGGTGACCACCAAGGCTAGGTCCGCTTGGTCAAAGACAGCTCGTGAGCGTTTTGCGCGAAGCGCCCCAAGCTCACCGGTATCATCAAGACCTGCCGTGTCGATAATGACAACCGGACCGATAGGCAATATTTCCATCGTCTTGAAGACCGGGTCTGTCGTGGTTCCCGGTACATCGGAGACCAGCGCAATCTCCTGATTGGTCAGAGCGTTGATCAGGCTGGACTTCCCCGTATTCCGTCGTCCGAATATAGCGATATGAAGCCTGTTTCCCCTGGGTGTTTTAAACATGGTGCCCACCTTCCCAAAAATTGATTTTTACCGCCCGAGGACAAACATCACGGCATTGCTTTATGGAACACCAGCTTGGGGCTGTGTCCCGGATCGTCCGCCACCCTACGGCCCAGCGAGGTGATAATCCCCTGGATACATTGCCGGCAGTGGGAAGGATCGTCGTCAAGACAGATCTTGTCCGGATAAATTTCGTACAGTCGCCGATACGGTTTGGGAGTCAAGTTGGGCATAACTACATTGGCTCCGGCCTGCAAAGCCATTTGCCGGCCCCGTGGATGGATGCTTCCCAGTGCCGTGGTGGCGGGAAGATGAACCTGTGGCAGAAGCAGACGGGATAGGGCAACCGCGTTGAGCGTCATCTCCACATCCCCGCCAGGCGTATTCCCCAGCGGCGTTGCGGGGTGAGGGACGAATGGTCCGATACCAGCCATTTCGACGTCGAGGGTCCGAAGAAAAATAAGGTCTCCGGCCAGCGACCAGGCATCCTGTCCCGGTAGTCCGACCATACAGCCAGACCCCACCTGATAGCCCAGTTTCCGCAACCACGCCAGACGCTGGGTCCGCCTGTTCCAGATCATATCCGGATGCAGACGTCGATAGATGGCCGGGTCCGCTGTCTCGTGCTTGAGCAGGTAGCGGTCGGCCCCTTCTCTCCGCCACAAGGCGTATTCTTCATAGTCCCGTTCTCCAACACACAAGGTCACCGCCAGGTCAAGTTCCCGTTTTAAGCGCCGGACAATCCGGGCCAGATCGTCCGCGGACACCTGGGAATCCTCTCCGGACTGTAATACCACCGTTTGATACCCAAGAGTAACAGCGGTCCGGGCCACCTGAAACACTTCCTCACCACTCAGCCGGTAACGTTCCAGGCTTGTGTTCCCACGGCGCAGTCCGCAATACAGACAATTTCGCTCACAATGATTGGAAAATTCGATCAGGCCCCGCAGATGGACACGATTTCCCATCACCTCTTGACGAAGCGCATCCGCCTGACAGCGGAGGAAATCGGCGTTTTCGCCTCCCGACTCCAGAAGAGCGGCTAGGTCTTCCCGGGAAAGCGACTTCCCGATCCTCAATCGTAAAACCATTTTTTTGAGTGATATACTCACATTCTTCAAAGGAACCTCCTATTTTTTAGTCAGGGCCGACCTCACTTGAATTCCCCGAATCGCCCCCAATTTCCCGGTCAGAGCTCCGATATCGTCAGTTGAGCCATCGACAATCAGGGCTATGACTGCTACCCCCTGTTGCCGGTAGGGAATTCCCATGCGGCCGACAACAATACCCGCATAAGCACTCAACAATTCGTTGACCTGTGATACGGCACTTTCCCGGTCTTTCACCACGATACCTATTACACCAAGGCGCTTCTCCACCGGCGATCCTCCCCCAGAACAAAATCCCAAAAAGACCAAAAAAAAAGCTTACCGGTCAGCACCACAATGGGCTCACTAGTAAGCTTTGTAATCTTGCCATATTGGATTACCTCCTTCCCGCAGGCTTTCACCCTTGGAATCAGACCGTAACGCGATGCTCATCCTTGGGAACGGCGTGGCCGGACCCTCAGATACTGAAAACTGGTAATATTATACCCGGTTCTTTACCGAAAATATAGAGTGGGAGGCTGGGAAAACATATTCCCCCCTGCCACTTTTTAATCTGTTTTTCTTCTGAGACTACGCTCCACATGCCTCACGTCTGATCATTCTTGCCCAATAACCTCCACCAGGGTGTTAGGCAGGCTGCTGACGCTCGGTCTTCTCAGCATATAGCATGCGGCTCCCGTTTCCTTACGGGTTTACTTGACCCGCAGGCATACTGCATGGCTGTTTACATACAAATATTGATTCTACTCTCAACTTTCGCACATCACAATTATGAGTTTCTCCCTCAACCATGAGGGAACATGGTTCCAGAATGCGGATATTGACTTTTTCAGATGAGTCGCCGGAACGTGAAAGACTTCCTGCAGAATCTGGGTAAACAATTCACAGACCAATCGCAAGGCTTCCGTGAAGGTGATATCAGGGAGTTCATCGCAACAGGCA
>DATIKP010000056.1 GCA_035477455.1 Atribacteraceae bacterium | reverse complement strand
GTCGGTGCATCGCTGGCCCTTGGCCTCTCAGAAGCGCCGTTTGAAGGACCGCTCGGTGCCTGTCGAATAGCCCTGATCGGTGACCGGTACGTGGTTAATCCAACCCTCCAGGAAGTGAGCGAGAGCCAGTTGGACTTGGTCATTTCTGGAACCGAGACGGGTATCACCATGATTGAGGCCGTAGCGAAGGAAGTGAGCGAAGATGAGGTCATGGAAGCCCTGCACATTGGCTATGAACAGGTCTTGACCGTTATCGGAGCTCAAAAAGAACTAATCACGAAGTTCGGTCTCCCTAAAAAAGTGATCCAGCCACCGCCGTTCCTGTATGAAATCGAACAATACCTGCGGGAGAACTATGGACGGCGCATCGATGAAACCGTGGCCATCTCCGGGAAGTCCGAACGCCAGGTGGAAATGAGGTTACTGGAAAAGCAAGCCCAGCAGGAAGTGCGGGAAAAATTTGAAAAGACCGGTGGTTTTGTCCCGAGCTGGGAAAAGATCGTCAAAGAAAAAATCCGGGACCTGGTGATCGACAGCGGGCGCCGGCAGGACGGCCGGACCCCCGGGGAAATCCGGCCGGTATCCTGTGAGGTTGGGGTGCTGCCCCGCACTCATGGCTCGGCCCTGTTTACCCGGGGTCAGACCCAGTCATTGGTTATCACCACCCTGGGGGCTTCCAGCGAAGAGCAGAAGGTCGATGGTCTTCAGGACGAGGAAGCCAGGCGATTTATGCTCCACTACAACTTTCCGTCTTTCAGTGTCGGTGAAGTCCGGCCGATGCGCGGGCCGGGCCGTCGGGAAGTCGGTCACGGCGCGCTGGCGGAGCGGGCCCTGGAATACTTCATTCCCCCGGAAGAGAACTTTCCGTATACTATCCGGGTGGTCTCCGAAATCCTTGAATCGAACGGATCCTCTTCCATGGCCTCTGTGTGCGGCTCCAGCCTGTCGCTCATGGATGCCGGAGTTCCGGTTAAGAAGGCCTGCGCCGGCCTGTCGATCGGTCTGATCCGTTCCGGGAACAGGCGGGTGCTCCTGCGGGACATCCTGGGTTCGGAAGATCATTACGGTGAGATGGACTTTAAAGTGGCGGGAAGTAGTCGGGGGATCACCGCTATCCAGTTGGATGTCAAAAACACCGGTCTTGAACTGGATCTATTCCGGGACGCCCTTGCCGAAGCCCGGGAAGGGCGGGCGCAGATTCTCGAAATCATGAACTCGGTCATCGATAAACCTCGCAGCGCACTCTCCAGTTACGCTCCGAAAATTGCTATTATAGAAATCAACCCGGACAAGATCGGAGCGGTGATCGGTCCCGGTGGAAAAGTCATCAAAAAGATCGTCGAAGAAACCGGAGCGGATATCGATATTCAGGACGACGGCCGGATCATCGTGTTTTCCCGAACAAACGAGGGGAAAGAAAAAGCCATTGAGTTGATCAAGTCGATCACCCAGGAAGTCGAGATTGGAAAAGTCTATCTGGGTAAAGTGGTGAGAATCACCGACTTTGGAGCGTTTGTGGAGATATTCCCCGGCCGTGACGGTCTGTGCCATATTTCTCAGTTCTCCAGAGAGCGGATTCGCAAAGTGGAAGATGTCGTGAATGTTGGTGACAATCTGCTGGTCAAAGTAGTCGGTATCGACGCCATGGGCAAAATCAGCCTGAGTCATAAAGAAGCGACATCAAATACGGGTCTGGACGCGGGCTCGATGGGAAACACCTCGTCCCAGGAGCGCCGGGGCCGGGAGAGAGACCGCGGGCGACCTCATTCCCCCAAGGGGAGGTAAATGGTCCTTTATTGGACATTATGCCCGGTAAGCCAATTACGGTCCTTAGTGTTTCCATTATTATCCTTTTTGCGCTCTATGCGCTTTTAGCCCTGGCATCGTTTGATGTGGGTATTTTCGGAAAAATGGTTGGAAATACTCTCCTCAGGGGGTTCGGTGTCGGGGCTTATGCCGTACCGTTTCTCCTATTCTGTCTCGCCTATGAGATCGCCCGCTTTTCCCGAACCGGCAAATTCCGGTCGATTGGAAGACTCGCTGGTTTGACCAGTTGGTTTTTCATTTTTCTTACCCTCAGCCAGTGGAGGGCCTATGCGTCCGGATTCTACCTCGAAACCGGGGCCTTTGCCGGTCTCACCGGTGAAGGTTTGTACCGCCTGCTGTCCTATTATTTGGGAGACAGTGGGATGCTTTTATTCCTGTTTCTACTGGCGTTTCTGGGTACCTTTGCCATCGGGGAAGGGCGTTGGGTCCGTTCCCTGTTCGGATTGGTTGGACGGATGCGGGACACTTTGGCAGCTGTCCCTTTTATCCGGAAGAAAGACGAGAGGGAGCTGACCCCCGAGCCCCGCCGAGTTCTTCGACATAAACCGCCCGAATCGCTACAGAAGTACTGGCCGGAAGATGTAACCTTCACTCCGAAGGAGATCCCGGAGGCGGGTAGGGGGCCGAAAGTGTATGAGATGGAGACCGGTGAAACCCTGTCCGAGGTCTGCGACGACAGTTTCAATCCGGATGATCTGGTGGTGCAGTCAGGGTCGGGCGGCCGGCAAAGCGCTAAGGCTCCGCGGGGTAATAGGCCGCGACGTAAAGGGGCGCTTTCCGGGAAGAAGCCCGGTAATGTCCGGTCACGATGGACGCTTCCCGAGACCGGACTTCTGGACGAATACGCTTCGCGGACTCAACGGGTGAGCCCGACGGAAGTTCAACATGGTATTTTACGCCTGGAACAGACGCTGTCTGAATTCAGTGTCGCCGGGAAAGTGGTCAACGTGATGGTGGGACCGACGATCACCCGCTACGAGTTCCAGCCCGCCCCGGGTGTGAAGGTGAACAAAATCACCAGTTTGTCCAACGACATCGCTTTGTCTTTTGCCGCTGCCGCGGTCCGAATTGAGGCCCCGATTCCGGGAAAGTCGGCGGTCGGGATCGAGATTCCCAACGAGCACAAGGAGATCGTTTCTTTCCGAGAACTGGTGGAAAGCAAGGTTTTTCAGAGGAATCCCTCTCCCCTCCTGATGGCTCTGGGGAAAGACGTAACCGGAAAACTGCTCGCCTGGGATATGAAAAATGCTCCTCACCTTTTGATTGCCGGAGCGACGGGATCCGGGAAAAGTGTTTGTATCAACTCGATCCTGGCCAGCTTTCTCTTTCGGGCCGATCCGAATCAGCTCCGGATCGCCCTGATCGATCCAAAAAAAGTGGAGCTTTCCCTGTATACCGATCTTCCCCACCTTTGTGCGCCGGTCATCTCCGAGGTTCGGTGGGTGGTCAAATTCCTGAAGTGGATGTGCCGGGAAATGGATTCCCGGTACCATCTCCTGTCCGACCTCTCGACCCGGAACATCGAGGAATACAACGCCCTGGTTGAGGAAAATGAACGATTACCTTACGTGGTGGTGGTGATCGACGAATTGGCGGACCTGATGATGACCGCACCCGCCGACGTGGAAGCCTATATCTGCCGGTTGGCCCAAATGGCCCGCGCGGTTGGCATCCACCTCCTGTTGGCTACCCAACGGCCGTCGGTGGACGTCATTACCGGTTTGATCAAGGCCAATTTTCCCTCGCGGTTGGCCTTCGCAGTTTCGTCCCAGGCGGATTCAAAAACGATTCTTGATGGGGTCGGTGCAGAAAAACTGCTGGGCAATGGCGATCTTCTTTTTTCCCCGGTGGGGATCAACAAAGCCATCCGGGGCCAGGGGGCCTACTTGAGTACGTCGGAAACCAAGCGGGTTGTGGAACACTGGTTGAGCAATTCCGGGGAGATCAATTACCCCATGGAATTTATTCTGAAAGACGACGTCGAAGATGATCTAGAGGAAGAGGAAGAACTGTATCGGGAAGCGATCTCCATCGTGGTGGAAAACGGTAAGGCATCGACCTCGCTTCTCCAAAGACGCCTGCGCATCGGATTCAACCGGGCTGCCCGGTTGATTGAAAAGATGGAGCGGGACGGCGTCGTTGGACCGTATGAGGGGAGTAAGCCACGGAAAGTTATGGTGAACAAAGGAGATTAAGTTAGATGAATGAGGAAGGAAGAATCGGTATCGGAGAAACGCTGAAGCGTGCCCGGGAAGAAAAAGGTCTTTCCCTCCAGGAAGTGGAAACCAGGACATTTGTTCTGCGCAAACACCTGGAAGCACTGGAGGAAGAAAAATGGAAAGATATCCCTGGATCATCCTACGCCCTCGGATACTTGAAAATATACAGCAAGTTTTTACAACTCGATGAAGCCGGCTTGGTCGAGCGGTTTAAAAAAGACCTAATTTTTAAACCCCCGGATCGCCGGGACCCGGAGCGGGTTACAAGAAAACCTGTAGTCAAAAAAACAGTCAAAAAAGCAGTCAAAAAAGCTCGCTCACAAATGTTTCGCAAACTGCTCACCGGTCTGGTGGTAGCCACGGTTTTTTTTATCGGTTTTTTCTTCTTATTGATTACCGGCCGGGGACAGTTTTTCATTGGGCAGCAGATTCCTGTTACGCCAACCCCTGATATCGTCGCGGTTACTCCCACCGTGAGCCCACCGACCCTTCCGGAAGAAGAGGAGATCTTGGCACCGGAACCGGAGGTATTCGTTCTGAATTTGCGCTTGATTCCGGAAGACCTGGCTTGGTTAGAAGTGCGATCCGCTGGACGAAATATCTTTACCGGAATCCTGATCCCAGGGAAGGAATACGTGCTACGGTCGCATTCCTTGCTCGAGCTGAGCGGTCGGGACGGCGACCGGGTCCGCCTGGTTTTGAATGAACAGGAAGAAGGTTTGCTGGCTGAGGGAGGAGAGGCCTTCACCAGGCTTTTCCGCCCATGAAAACGATATCCTTCGTCACTCTCGGTTGTGATAAAAACCGGGTCGATTCTGAAGTGGTGCTGGGAAAGCTCTTTGCCAGAGGTTATACTGCGGTCGAGTCTCCGGAAAAGGCAGACTGGATCATCCTCAACACCTGCGCCTTTCAGGATGAGGCCTGTGCGGAAAGCCGGGGATGGATCGAGAAAATTTCCGCCATTCGGCGCTCCAGCCCGCACAAACGAGTCTTGGTGATAGGGTGCTACCCCCAGCGCTTCCACACTGCGGCATCCCGGGAATTTCCCTTTGTTGACTTTTGGATTGGGATCAACGATTTTCCCCGGATAGTGGAGATTATCGAACAGGACCACCCAGGCATTTGGGTGGACTCGCCTCCTTTTCTCTACAATGAACGGACCGAGCGGGTCCTGTCTACGCCGGAGCACTACGCTTATGTCAAAATAGCGGAGGGGTGTGCGAACCGCTGCACTTTCTGTATCATACCCCGCATCCGGGGACCGCTGCGCAGCCGGACGATCGAGTCGGTCGTCGGGGAAGTAAAGAACCTGTGTAACCGGGGGATACGGGAGATCATTCTCTTGGCCCAGGATCTGGGGGCGTATGGTCTAGACCGCTATGCCCGGCGTTTCCTCCCCGATCTTCTCCTGTCTTTGGGCCGGGTCATGCCCCGGGACCGCTGGTTGCGACTGCTCTATCTTTCACCGGAAAGCTTGGATGACCGGCTCATCGCCACGATGGCCACCGTGCCCCAGGTTGTTCCTTTTCTTGATATTCCTCTGCAACATGCTGATCCGGGCATTTTGCGCCGGATGGGGCGATTCGATAATCCTGTCGAGATACGCGACCGGATTATCCGTGCCCGGAAAGCACTTCCGGGATTGGTTGTCCGCACCACATTCCTGCTCGGTTTCCCGGGAGAGGATGACGCTGCTTTTCAATCTCTCCTGGATTTTGTTACCGTGCTTCGTTTCGAGCGCTTGGGTGCGTTTTGTTACTCTGAGCAAGCCGAGGCTCCTTCGGCGGCACTCTTACCTAAGGTCCCCCCGGGAGTCGCCCGGGAACGCTACCGCCTCTTGCTGGAAACTCAGCACCAGTTGATGGAAGAATATCATCAGAGTCTGGTTGGGAAGACCCTCTCGGTGATTTTGGATTCGGCTCGACTCCGGAGAACCAGGAACCGCCGGAGCCGGGTCCTGACCGGCAGAACCTATGGGGATGCGCCGGAAGTGGACTGCCGGGTTATGGTGGACAGCCGCGGCCGTACAGAATTGCGCCCCGGTGCTGTTGTGCCCGTGACCATCACTCGCGGAGGACGTTTCGAGTTGGCGGGGGTGATTTCATGAAGGCGGTCGTGATATGCGTGGGAACTGAACTGGTCACTGGTCTGGTCAAGGACCGTAATGCCCGGTTCCTTACCGAACGATTGTTGGAAGGTGGGGTTTCGACCAGATTGGTCCTGTTCGTCCCAGATGACCGGAATGAGATTCGCCGGACCCTGGAGTTTGTCCTTTCCGATCCGGCAATTACCCTGGTGATTCTGACCGGCGGTCTGGGACCAACTGAAGACGACATCACTCGTGAGGCCATTTCGGAAACCATCGGCCGGCCCTTGGCTTTCGATAGGGCGAGCTGGACTGAGATCGAAGCGTTTTACCATTCACTGCGCCGGGCCGGGCCGCCTCCCAATAACCGCAAGCAGGCCATGTTCCCGGAAGGCGCTCGCATCCTTCCCAACGGCCGGGGAACGGCGCCGGGTTTTGCTCTAAAACACAATCACCAGACGATTTTCGTCATTCCCGGCGTCCCGGCCGAAGTGGAGTATTTCTGGGAGACTATCCGCTGTTCTATTACTCCCGAAGAGCTCCTCTATTTCCGTTCCCGGATTCTCCGATTTTGTGGCATTGGAGAATCGTCCCTCGAGGAACGGATCGCTCCCCATCTTGCCGATCTTCCCGGTTCCCTCAAGCCGGCCTTTCTCCCGAATTTTGGAGAAGTCTGGTTCTATCTCTATGGAGATGCACCCGATAGATCGGCGCGAGGCCAAGCGGAAGAAATCCTCGCAACCCTTGAAAACCAGCTACCCCGACACTGTTTTTCCCTCTACGGAGAAACCACCGAGGAAGCGGTGGGGACGCTGTTGAGCCGCCTGAATTACCGAGTGGCGGTGGCCGAATCCTGCACCGGCGGGATGTTGAGCGACCGATTGACTGCGGTTTCCGGGAGTTCGTGCTATTTTGACCGCGGCTATGTGGCCTACAGCAACTTAGCTAAACGTGAAGATCTCGCCGTTCCGGAGGAACTACTCATCACCCAAGGCGCGGTGAGTCGGGAAGTGGCCATCGCCCTTGCCGAATCGGTGCGCCGGAAAGCCGGGGTGGCATTCGGTCTGGGTCTTACCGGGATCGCCGGTCCACACGGCGGTACTTCCCAAAAACCGGTGGGCTTAGTCTATGTCGCCTGTGCAGGCCCGCAGGCAACCACCGTGGAACGTTTTCAATTTCCCGGGGAACGTCAGATCGTCAAACGCCTGGCCACCCAGTACGCCCTGAGCATGCTTTTTTCCGCCCTCCTGGAGAGCCGGGCGGGACGGGGAGGAACCGACTGATGTCTGAGCGATGCTTTCGGGCTTTCATCGCCGCCAACCTCTCGCCCCAAGCTGT
Organism: Atribacteraceae bacterium; assembly: GCA_035477455.1. NCBI lineage: Bacteria > Pseudomonadati > Atribacterota > Atribacteria > Atribacterales > Atribacteraceae > Atribacteraceae bacterium. The sequence goes on along the minus strand of DATIKP010000056.1, from coordinate 5,150 downwards.
AGACTTTATCCATCAAACGATCCAGGACCGGCGGAATCATTTTTCCAACACCAGATGGGTGGACCCGGGACGGGTCCATATTACCTTACGTTTCTTTGCGGGATTTTCCGAGGATAGCGTATCCAAAATCCGAGACCTTCTAAATTCCCTGTCCGGAACCACCCGGCCATTTCCTCTGCGCCTGGAAGGCCTGGGAGTGTTTCCTTCCTCCCGGCGGGCCCGGGTGCTGTGGCTGGGGATTGACTCGAACGCGTCTGCGGTGCTCAGGAACCTGGCTGCCCGCCTGGAACAAAGCCTGGGAACCCTGGGGTTTGAACGGGAAGAACGCTCCTTCCGCGCTCACGTCACCCTGGGACGGTTTTCCACCCCTCAGGCGATCGACATCCGTCAAATCCAGCTTTCCACCTCCTATGCAACTACGATCGACCGGCTTGCGTTTTACCAAAGCACCCTCACCCCCCAAGGTCCGGTCTACCGGGTATGGAGCGAAGCAAGGCTGGGAAAAGCAGGCGGAAAAACAGGCGGAAAAACAGGCGGAAAAACAGGCTATTAGGCGTAAGCTGTTAGGTTTTTAGATAAAACAAAAACTTGCATGGGTATTACCTAAAAAACCTGAAACGTTAAACACCTGCGGTCTGTAGTTCCAGAGTGAATTGAGGTGAGCAGTGTGAACGAAAAAGACGAGATGGTCCAACAGGCCATCGGTATGATTGAGAAAAAGTATGGTAAAGGATCTATCATGTTTTTGAACCGGGACAATTTGCTCGAAAACGTTGAGGTGATCAAGACCGGTTCCGTGCTTCTCAATATCGCGTTAGGGGTCGGTGGACTTCCCCGCGGCCGGGTGGTGGAAATTTTCGGTCCGGAAGGATCCGGCAAGACGACGATCGCCTTACACTCCATCGCCCAGGCCCAGAAACATGGCGGAATCGCGGCTTTCGTCGACGCCGAGCATGCTTTGGATCCGCACTATGTCGGGAAAATTGGGGTTCAATTCGACAAACTCCTGATCTCTCAACCGGATACCGCCGAAGAGGCCCTCGATATCGTTGACACCTTGGTCAGGAGCGGTGGGGTCGACGTGGTGGTTCTCGATTCGGTGGCGGCCCTGGTACCCCGGGTGGAATTGGAAGGGAGTATCGGTGACCAGACGATCGGCCTGCAGGCCCGTTTGATGTCTCAAGCCCTGCGCAAACTGACCGGCTATATCAGCAAGACTCGGACGGTAGCGATTTTCGTCAACCAACTTCGGGAGAAAATCGGAGTCATGTTTGGCCCCTCGGAAACTACTCCCGGGGGAAGAGCGTTGAAGTTTTACGCCAGCGTTAGAATCGATGTTCGGAAAAGGGATTTTATCAGGGATGGAAACGATCAAATCGTCGGGTCCAAAACCCGTCTGAAAGTAGTGAAGAACAAGGTGGCCTCGCCTTTCAAGGAAGTGGAGATCGAACTCTTCTATGGTGAAGGTATATCCCAGGAGGGAGAGATCGTGAATCTGGCTGAAGATACCAAAGTCTTGAAAAAATCGGGGAGTTGGTATTCCTTTGAGGAATTCCGACTGGGCCAGGGCCGGGACAATGTCCGGGCATATCTTCGGGAAAATCAGGATGTGGCCGAGAAAATCCTGATTGCCGCCCTGGAAAAAATGGAGGTATCCCCCCAGTTGGCCATGAATTGAGATGGAGAAGAAGCGGCGTTTTACTCCCCACGAACTGACTGCCTGGCTGTTGGGACAGAAAATGTTCACTCGGAAGGAACTCAGCGATCGACTGAAAAAAGAGGGGTTTTCCGAGAGGGAGATCCACGCCGCCTTCCACGATTTCGAACGCGACGGGTATATTGACGACCGGATGTTCATCGTACGTTATGTAGAGGACCGCCGGCGCTTCAGACCCCGAGGATACCATGCCCTCTACGGGGAACTGTTGCGGCGGGGAATTTCCCGAAGCAGGTTGGAACGGTTTCGGGAAAAATACTACCCGTTAGACCGGGAAGTTGAGGATGCCTACCGGCTCTTCACGGGCTGGGCCCAATCCCTCCCGGAAGAAATGAGCGAAAAAGTGCGCTATCGTCTGACCGGACGACTCCTGCGCCGCGGGTTTTCCGCGGAGGCGATCGAGTTGGCTTGGTCACGGTACCACGCCTGTGGGCCGTCAGACTATTCTTGACGGAGGAATAGTGGGTGCCTGGAATACGTTAACCTGAACTGTACATGGCACGTTGCTAACTGAATAAGGGGTGAATGGAAGACATGGCCATAGTCTATCTTATCATCGGTGTTTTGGCCGGTCTCGCGGTGGGTTTCTACTACAAGAACCTTCTGATGCAGCGATGTACCGAAGAAACCCGGAATACAGTCGAGAAGATGTTAAAAGATGCTTCCTTTCAGGCGGAAGCGATAAAAACGGAAGCCCTGTTGGCCGCGAAGGAAGAAATTTTGCGGGATAAACAATTGCTGGAAGAAGAGATACGCGATACCCGGAGAGAGTTGCAGGGGTTGGAAAACCGCTTGCTGCGCCGGGAAGAACTCAGTGAGCGCCGGACGGAACAGATCGAAAAGAAGGAGGAATCGCTTGCCCGGCTCCAGGAAAACAACGAAAAAACCCGTAACGAGATCCTCCGACTGAAAGAAATTCAGGAACAGGAACTGGTCCGGATCGCCGGATTGACTCACGAAGCGGCCCGGGTGGAAATTCTGGACCGAGTAGAAAAAAACTTGCAGTTTGAAATCGGGATGCGGATCAGGGATGCGGAGGAGCGGGCCCGCAAGGAATCGGAAAAGTTGGCCCGTGAAATCGTGGTTAATTCCATCCAGCGTTACGCCGCCGATTTCACCGCGGAAAATACCGTATCCGTGGTTTCATTGCCCAGTGACGATATGAAAGGCCGGATCATCGGCCGGGAAGGCCGGAACATCCGCACTTTCGAGATGATGACCGGGGTGGACCTGATAATCGACGATACTCCCGAGGCGGTGATTATCTCCTCTTTTGATCCGATCCGCCGGGAAATCGCCCGTCTCTCGCTGGAGAGGCTGATCGGGGACGGCCGGATTCATCCGGCCCGGATTGAAGAACTGATTGAAAAGGCCCGGATCCAGGTCGAGGAGCGAGTCATGCAGGAAGGAGAACAGGCCCTCTTCGACACCGGCATCAAGAACGTGAACCCGGACTTGGTCAAATTCCTGGGGAAACTGGTCTATCGCACCAGTTTCGGGCAGAATGTCCTCCAGCATTCTAAGGAAGTGGCCTTTTTCGCCGGGATGATGGCCACGGAATTGAGAATGAGCCCGACGCTCGCACGGCGGGCCGGACTGCTCCACGATATTGGCAAGGCCCAGAACCACGAGGCGGAAGGACCTCATGCCCGGATCGGCGCAGAGATCGCTGCGCGGTTTGGAGAAAGGTGGGAGATCGTCCATGCGATCGAAGCCCACCACAACGATATCGATCCGCAGACGATCGAGGCGGTCTTGATACAAGCCGCCGACGCGGTTTCGGCCTCCCGGCCCGGTGCCCGGCGGGAAGGCTTGGAATCCTATATCCGACGGTTGGAAAACCTGGAAAAAATCGCCAACGATTTCGATGGCGTGGAAAAATCATATGCCATTCAGGCTGGCCGGGAAGTCCGGATTTTGGTCAAACCGGAGAAAATTGACGATATTCAGGCGGTCAAACTCGCCCACGATATCGTCAAAAGGGTTGAGAAAGAACTCGAATACCCCGGACAGATCAAAGTGACGGTCATCCGGGAGACCAGGGCGGTTGAATACGCAAAATAGCTGGAGGAGGAACGCCCTTGCGGTTTCTCGTGATTGGAGACGTGGTCGGCAAGCCGGGCCGGAAACTGGTGAGCCATTACCTCGCGGAACTCCGCGAGGAATTGAGGATCGATGCGACGATCGTCAATGGAGAGAATGCGGCCGGTGGGTTGGGAATCACCCCGGAAGTCAGTGAAGAATTGTTTGCCTGCGGGGTAGACGTGATTACCACCGGCAACCATGTTTGGGATAAAAAGGAGATCATCGAATACCTGCCGACCCAGCGCCGTCTCCTCCGGCCCTTGAATTACCCGCCCGGGGTGCCGGGGGAAGGCTTTGTGCTCATTAGTGATCCCGTTGCGCCTTGGGCGGTGATCAACGCCAGCGGTCGGGTGTTCATGGGGGCGCTGGATTGTCCCTTTCAACGCATTGAGCAAGAATTGACACACCTTCGGCGGAGCACCCGGATTATCCTGGTCGATTTTCATGCCGAGGCGACTTCGGAAAAAATGGCGATGGGGTGGTTCCTGGACGGCCAGGTCTCCTGCCTGTTCGGGACCCATACCCACGTAGCCACCGCTGATGAACGGATCTTTCCCAACGGGACGGCTTACATCACCGATATCGGGATGACCGGGGCTCACGATTCGGTTATCGGGGTCGAAGTGGAGATCATACTTAACCGCTTCCTGACCGGCATGCCGGTAAAAAATGCCGTGGCTAAGGACAACCTTCGCTTGAACGGCATCGTGGTGGATATTGACCCAGCTAGCGGCAGAGCCAATGACATTTTCCGGGTGAGCCGGGGGTAGCGATTTTCTCAACCTGTTTTTTACGGATGTGATACCATGCAGTATCTTCTGCACACCTTCGGGTGCCAGATGAATAAAAGTCGGTCCGAACACCTGGCTTTTCTACTTCAGAAGGCGGGGTACCGGGAAGCTCCCCCCGGGGAGCGGGCTGACCTTCTTCTTTTTAATACCTGTGCGGTACGGGATCATGCCGTACACAAGGCAATCAGTGTCATCAATGGCTACATTGCCGGCTACCGGGGAGGAGACCTGCCGGTGGTTGTCGTTTTCGGCTGCCTTGCAGAGCTTATTCGGGAAGAGTTGGTCCGCCGGGTACCCGCGGTGCGGGTGGTCGCCGGAACCCGGAATATCGACGATATTCCTCGCCTGATCCGGGAAAGCGAGGGGCGACGGGCACCTGTTCTGAGCTTCAACGCAGCAGCGACGGATCCTTTCCGGGAACCGGGTTACCGGCGTAAACCCGGGCTGTCCACCTTTCTTCCCGTCACCTATGGCTGTGACAATTTCTGTAGCTACTGTGTCGTGCCCTACACCACCGGCCGCCAGACCAGCAAGTCCCTCAACCTCATCAGACAGGA
>DATIKP010000055.1 GCA_035477455.1 Atribacteraceae bacterium | reverse complement strand
CATACTGAGGGGGGGGAATAGTCTAGGAAAATAACCCCCCATCGACCCCATAAAGAAAACCTTACAATAAAGCACGCGTCAGACGCTATATTGGTCATAAAGCTGGTGATGGGAATTTGCTGGCTGGGATGGCCGGGGGCTCAAGGCACAGTGCCAGACACGATCGAAGAGACGGAATAGTTTTACTTGCCCGGTTCCCGAAGGTTGGCGCTTTACCGTTATTGGTTTCAGTAATGCTTGATTGGATATTATGGGGAGTCAATTCTACGCTTTAGACCAGCTACTGGATGACTCAGACTGTGGTATTCCCGAATCTTCCTGGATTGCTGAAATAATATCCCGGGCGATATTTTCACTCCCATTATGCAATCCTTCCCAGGTGGTCAAGCTGAAACGCTCGGCACGAGCGCGTAGCTCGGGGAGCCGGGAAAGGGCGTCTGCCAGAATAATCCCGCCTTCCATAGGGGAGTTCCCCCCACAGAGAAACGCTTCCCGGAGAAGAAGGGTTTGCCGGTTGAACATAAAGTCAGGGTTGGCCTGGATGGCTCCGGGACGAAAGGGGCCGATGGAGGGAATTCCGAGAAAAGCGGCCTGCTCGAGTGCGGAACCGGCAAAACCAACCACCATGGCGCTATCACTGAGTAATTTCAGGTAATCTCCCTGACTCCAGGTAACGTTCGGCAAAGATGCCTGGGAAATGAGTACGGGGATTTCGGGGGAGGGGAGTCCGGGTGAAAAAACGTAGTGAAAATGAAACCGGGAGACGGTGTCTCCCGAAAGAGACGCGAGCACTTCGTTGAGGAAGTAAAAGTTTTCCTTCCAATCCTGGCGGCTTCCCGGCAAAAGGAGGACGGTGTTCTTCGTGCCCGGCGAAGGTTTTATATTCGGACCCAGAAATCCTAAATAGGTGGCGGGTATGCCAAGGGACTGGAACCAGCGTGCGGTCTGAGAATCACGGGTATACACCCGCTGGCAAAAGGTACGGTATAAGTAGGCCGTCAGAGGACCTAACCGTTCGTAAGGGCGATTGCTTTTTTTTAATAAAGAAGTATGGGCCATGGCGACCATAAAATGGGTCTTCCGCAAAAAGAGTGTGTTGATCAGGGGCGGGATGGCATCCCCTACGCTGATCTGGTAGCGAATCCGGGGTCGGATGCCCCGCAGGGTTCGAGCGAGCACTCTCAGGTCTTTTTTACCCCAGTTCCAAAATTCTCTGGCCATTCGGCCCGTTCGCTCCCCGAAGGAACCGAGGTACAGACCGCCGTACTGGCGCTGCGAGGGGTGAAAGAGCAGAGAGACCGAATCAGGATACGCGGAAAGCAGCGGAGCGAAAGCCTTCCCATCGCCCACTATGGGCAGGAGGAATACCGGGAGGTTGATTCCTTTCTCATCCATAATATCCATCAGGCGATCAAGAAGAATTGAGGTAAATGAGTCTTCTCCGTACCCGTTGCTGATTACCAGCAATCCGCTCATGCCCGTATATTAAAGCAATGATCGGTTTTCGGCAAGATGAACGGTAACTTGGCTCACTTGCCTGAAAAACCCTTAAATTGACCGAAAACACAGGAAAAAATATAATTAAGCGAACGAGGTTGTAGCTCTAAAAAGGGGGGTACCCCGGGCCAGCACGTTCATGAAAGGATATTCCAGCCAGGTCCGCCTTTTTCCAGTAGTTTTCGAGTCGGGGGCGGGCGCGACACTGAGCGATGTGGATGGGAATGTCTACATCGATTTTTCTTCAGGGATATACGTTACCAGGCCGCTTTCCGGAAAGGTTTGGCCTGGATACCCGCCGGGCATATCCTGCGCATGTCTCCACCGATCATCATGGAGGATGATTTAGCGCTGAAGGCGATGGATATCATCGACGAAGCGATCGGTGACGTCGAGAAAATTTTGGGATATTGAGAAGCATGGCTAAATCTTCCGGCGCAGACCAGAGTCGGCATGAAGAGCGTGCACCTGGTTCAGGAAATAACGGAGGTGGTCATAGGGGACATCGGGAGGGATATGGTGGTCGCAGTTGACGAAGTAACCGCTCCTTGCGGTTAGAAATTTTACCTTTTCCACTTCCCGGTCGATGTCCGTCTTGCTCTGGGCGAGCATTCGCTTGTCCACCCCGCCGACGATGATCAAATTTTTCCCATACTGTTTCCGGAGGCGGACCGGATCCATATTGCTGGCGATTTCAAACGGATACTGGGCGTTGATCCCACAGTCGAGCCAGATGGGAATCAGTTCCTCGGTGTTGCCGTCACTGTCTAAGATTAGGGCGGTGACGCCGTTTTCGAGAAGGAGGTCGACCACCTTACGGTAACGGGGAACCATGACCCGCTTGACGAAGCTGGGGGAAACCAAAGACCCCTTGTTGTAACACATGTCTTCCCAGAGCCAGACCCAGTCGAGGGTGACCCCTGACGCAAAGACTTTTTTGAGCATTTCGAAGGAAAAATGGCATTGCCATTCGACCATGGCCTCTACCAGGGAGGGATTGTCGTAGATGGCCAGGCTGATGTGTTCAAGTCCCATATAGTTGCGGGGCATGCCGAACAGGGATAGGGCCATCATCCCCAGGGGAAAGTCCCGCTCTTCCCAGCTTTTCCCCGCTTGCCCTTCGCGGATTGGCCACTGGAGCTGTCCATCGGTGATGGTATCCCAACCTTCCGGCCAGCGGCCGGGGGAGTGGGGGTTCAGCCGTTTCTTATAGGTCTCCCAGCTTTCCTGGTCTTTCACCGGGTATGCCAGGTATTGAGGCATTTTTTCCGGATCGTTTTTCATCACCCGGACGACCGCTCCGTCATAATCCACCTTGACAATGTGTGATTCTTCCTCCTTGATGACTTTTACCTCGAACAGGGGGTCGAGCGGGGGGACCCAGGGGGGATTGTTGCAGGGACTCATCCCCCGGACGGCGGCATTGGGCCAGATGGCTTCGTTCTGGCTTTGGTAACCCAGGAGATGGTGGTTCAACTCTTTTTTGTTTTGAAGATTTTTAACCGGCATTCCTTCCCTGATCCACCGTCTGAACGCCTCAGTCCAGGAGTCAACTCCCCAGAAATACGGGTCATCTACCCGTTCAAACCGGCAAATCGCTCGAAACCGTTCCCTCGGTGTCATGGGACTCACCACCCTTTTTGGATAGGTGAAACAAATTTTTTTCCTCTTCGGCATTCACCGGTCCTCTCTTTTCCGTTCCCGAAGCTATCCGGTGCGGTGGTTGAATTCTCTGGCCTGGTGCATAAACGCTTCCAGTCGGGTCTGGTCAGTCGACTGTTCCAGACCGTCGTATACCATGTTGAGGAAGGGAATTCCGCCTTCCTCCCGGCGGACCCGCTTCATCACGGCATGACTGATGGTTCCCGGGAGGCAGGTAAAGGGCATTACCGAGACGATTCCCGCCAGCCCTTTCCGGGCAAAATCGATGCCTTTGCCCACCGTCATGATCGCCTCTCCCTCGAAGCTTTGATGAATATAAGGCGCGGCCAGCTCCAGAATCTGTTTGGTGGGAGGTTCATGAGCGTTGTCCAGATAATCTTCGAAGGCGGTGATCAGCTTGTGTTCGTCACGCTTCATGACCCGGTCCATCAATGAATTCTTCAGTCGAAAAAGATGCCGTCCGGACAGGGCTGCTCTCATTGAGCGGCGGAAATTACGATAGAGGAACCATTCATACACAGGGGCCGACCAGACTTCGCCTCCTAAGGTTTCGATCTGGGCGACCAGGTCTTGATTACTGAAGCGGTTGCTCCTCAGATAAAATTCTCCGACCAGCCCGATGACCGGCCGGCGGTTGGTTCGATCAATCGCCAGCGAGGCGAAGCGTTCCCGGGAACGCTTCATGGCCGAAAACAGCGGCGGGAGGCTACCCTTTTCCCGAATGGCCCGACAGACGTCATCTACCGATTCCCAAAAGATTTGCTCGGTTTGGCCCTTCTCCATTTCATAGGGGCGGGTTTGGAACAGAGCTTTTTCCAGGATATCCACCGCGACTATGCCCATCCAACCCAGGCGCAGGAATTTCCGGCCGACGATCCCCAGGTCGTTGTAAAAGCTGGAGGCCTGGTTGGGAGCGAAGATCGGAACATCTTCGTAACCCAAATCATCAAGAACCATGCGTTGCAACGTATTGTATTGACCGAATCGGCAGGGGCCTCCGGAACCGCCCATGAAAAAAGCTACTGCATCCCGGTCGAAATCGGGCCGCTGGGTATATTTGATCATGTCTCCCGTGGTCACGATGCAGGGAAAACATTCCTTGCCCGAGGTGTATTTTCGTCCCCAGTAGAGGGTATCTTCATCCGGTTCGGGCAGGATCTGGGCGTTCATTCCACAGGCCTGGAAGGCGGCGGCCATGCCGTAAGCCTGGGGGCTCATATTGGGAATGAGGATCGTCCGGGCGGAAGCCCGTTCGATGGAAAGCGGACGGAACCGCCGGCCCTCCCGGTGGGTAATTTCCCGGTTGGCTTCCAGGCTATCCAGGTAAGCCTCGCACCGGGTAATCACTCCGGCATCGGCACTGTGTTCATCCACTTCGATGGTCAGCATCGGCTTGGTCCCCAATCGTTCGGAAAAGAACCGGGTGATGAACGAATCGGGTCCGCACCCGAAGTTGGTCAGGCACAGAGTGTTCAAGCGCCGGTCTTCAGCGATGAGCTCGGCGGCGGAAAGGATTTTTTGCCCGTAAAGCCAGTACATGTTGAACCAGTCTCTCGGAAGGGTGACTGTTTCCAGAGGGAGGTAATCCATGGGAATGGCCAGGACCCCCATGGCCCGGAGTTTACGGGTGAGTTCCAGGTTCGATCCCGGGTCACAGGTGTTATAGGAGCGGCCAGCCACTACGATGGCCGGGGCGTCGTCGCTGAGGTTCTCTAAAATTTCTTTACCTCGGGCGCTGCACTCGTCCTGGAAAGTACGCAACGCTGAAAAACCTTCTTCCAAAGCCTGGACGAGTTCCGAGGGGCTTTTTCCCAATTTTTTGGCCAGGGGGAGCAAGGCAGCGACCCACTGCCGGGAATTTTCGGCCAGATATAATACCGGGCGCAGGATCTCCACGTCATGTTTGGAAAAATCCACTGCCGAAGGCGTTGTATAGGCCAGACTTTGCATGTACGGGCAGACGAAGCTGTCATTCATGCGTTGGTCCGAGGAGGGCATATTGATGATACTGGGAATCCAGAGATAGTCGACCTTTTTCTCCAGGAGGTTCAGGACGTGGCCCAAATAGACCTTAACGGGAAAACAGGTCTCGGCCACGCTGGCTTCCACTCCACGGTGAATGATAGGTTTTGAGGTTTTATCGGATATGACCACCTGGGCACCCAGGCGGGTCAGAAGGGTGTACCAGAAAGGAAAGAGATCGTAAAACAGGCCGGCCCGGGGAATCCCTATCCGGGGGGCTCCTGCGGGGAGCTTTGCCTCAACCCCAGTGCAACTCATGAGCATCTGTTCCCGTTCCCGGAAAAGATCCGGTAAACGAACGGCGGGAGCGGAAGACTTTTGCTTGACATCGAACTTTTCACATCGGCTTCCATAACTGAGAGGCTCCGCGCCTTCCACGATCACCTGGTTGATTTCACAGCGGTTGGAGCAGTCCTGGCATTCGAAGACACTCAGGTGGTACTCCAGTTTATTCAGGTCGAATCCCTTGAAGCGGCTTCCTTGCCCCTGGTCCCATTCCTGGGCGATGATGGCACATCCCAGGGCTCCGGTCACCTCGTGATGGGAAGGAACGGTGATCGGTTTTTTCGTCACCTGCTCAAAGGCCGCCACCAAGGCATGATTGAAAGCGGTACCCCCCTGGAAGAAAATCCGGTTTCCTATCGGTTTTCGAGTGACCACCCGGTTCAGGTAATTGTAGACGATGGAGTAGGCCAATCCAGCCAGGAGGTCCTCTACCCGGGCTCCCCGCTGCTGGTTCTTCTGGAGTTCCGTTTCCATGAATACCGTGCAGCGCTCTCCCAGGTCGATGGGGTCCTGGGAAGCCAAAGCCAGGCGGGCGAATTCCTCTTTTATCGATACATTGAGTTTTTCGGCCTGTTCCTCGAGGAATGACCCGGTTCCGGCGGCACAGACCTTGTTCATTTCAAAGTCGGTGACATTACCGTTTTCTATTCTGATAAACTTGGAATCCTGTCCTCCGATTTCAAAGATGGTATCTACATTTGGGTCGACGGCCAGCGCTCCCCGGGCCTGGGCGGTGATTTCGTTGCGAACCACATCCGCTCCGATGAAATCTCCGATGAGATAGCGTCCGGAACCTGTGGTGCACACACCTTGGATATCCACCCGGTCTCCTATTTCCTCGCCCACCTCTTGCAGGCCCCGCCGAACCGCTTCGATCGGTCGCCCGGCGGTCATCAAGTACCGCTTGGCCAGAACATTTCTTTCCGAATCCATGACTACGACGTTAGTGGAGATGGATCCCACGTCAACTCCGAGATAACCTGGGATCCGGCTTGTTCTTTCTCTGGCGGGGGACACAACGCGCGACTCCATGATGGTGGAGCGTTCGATGCGCAAGGGTGGCAGGCTTTTCCGGCTTCGCTTGTCCCGGTAGGATTTTACCTCGGCCAGTCGGTCGAAACGGGGTTGGGGAAAACCATTTTCCCGGGTATGCCATACGGCTCCGATTGCGCCCATCCAGGCATAGGTATCAGGGATACGCAGTTGTTTTTCATTCATAGAGAGGACCCGGCGTAACGCCCGTTCGATACCTGGGTTGGCTGCCACCCCGCCATGAAAAGAGACCGGGGGAACCAGCGTGAGGGAGGAACCCACGGTACTTTTAAAATTGCGGGCCAGGGCCAGACACAGACCTCCCACGATGTTTTCCGGGGGGGTGGCTTTCTGTTGAAGATGAATCATATCGCTTTTGGCGAATACGCTGCACCGTCCCGCGACGCGGGGCGGGTTTTCGGAACGAAGGGCCATTTGACCAAATTCTTCTATGGAAAGACCCAGGCGGCTGGCCTGTTGGTCGAGGAATGACCCGGTTCCGGCGGCGCATATAGTGTTCATGGCAAAATCAGCTACTTCCGTCGTGCCCTTTTCAGTACGGCGCAGGAAAATGACCTTGGAGTCTTCTCCGCCGATTTCCACGATGGTTTGTACGTCCGGAAGCAACCAGGCGGTTGCGGTGGCCTGGGCGATCACTTCATTGACAAATACACCGGCCAGGATTTCGGCTACCGGACGTCCGCCGTTTCCGGTCACCCCGACTCCCGCAAAACCGGCCGGTCCTCCAAAGCGATCCAGGGTCGCGGATACGACTTGGGCCGTTAATTCCATGGGATGTCCCTTGTGACGGTGGTACTGTTTTTCTAGGATGTCTCCCTGAGGGGTCATGACCACCAGATCGACACTCACCGACCCGATGTCCAGACCAAGATAATAGCGTTCATCTTTTTTCATGCAATTTGACTCCTTTTTAAAACACAGTGATCGGTGTTGGGCAAACAGTGATCAGAAGGAGAAGCGATTTATTGCGAACTCCAGCATAAATATTGCTTGTTTCAAGACCGGTTGACCTTTGTAAATGCAGTTTATAATCTAATAAACGGAGGGATCACCAAGCCAGCGATACTCACCACATAATGAGCATCCCGGGAGGCTCGCGAGCCATCTTCTGATGTGTACTCAAGAGTAGGGATAAAATCGATATCCCCGCAAAAGGAAAATTCCCTTTCTTTCCGAAGCCACTTGGAAATCGCCGCGAGCTTTTCCGCCTCTGGTCGGACTTGTTCCGGTAATCGTTCCTTATATTCCAGCAACAGGTATCCTACATCATGCTGCTTGGGGGGATCGATCCCCATGGTCCGCAAGATCCCTTTGAGGGCCAGTTCGACGATTTCCTGAGCTTCCCGGACCACGTCGGAGAAGGCATCCTCTTCCATGAGGACGGGGAGCACCCGCAGCCGTTTCTGGGATTTTTCCAGGTAGCTCTGGGCCAGGGAAGGGAGGTTCATTGTATTATGACCTCATCAATTGAATGATTTTGGTCCAATAGCCAGTACCAGCTTTCTCCGCGGCGAAGGCGCCGGGCACCGAGATTATGAAGCCTGGTCGAAAAATCACGAAGGTAATCACTGAAAAAGGAGTCCTTTTCGAACAGAATCACCCCGTCTTCCATCATGTCCATGAATAAGGGGCTGCCCTTCCTGATTTCATCCGGGGTTTTTATCACCGGTGACAGGGTTGTTTCAATCCCCTGTTTTTTCAATTCCTCCAACAAAGGGCCAAGACTCCTTTCCAGTTGGGTAAACTCATCCATTCTTCGGAGTCGTCCCGAAGGAAGGTCTTTGACGACAAACAAAAGGTCTATGTCTGAGTCCGGGCGGGGGGTGTTTCTCCCCACTGACCCAAAGACGACCAGCGCGGTCAATCGTTCACCATAAAGATTTTGGGTAGCCGGAACCAAGGCTCTTAAAATTTTTTGAAAATTATCTTTGATGGTCAACAGATACCGGCCTTTATCTTTCTGAAGAAACCAATTTTATCTTCGGGTATTTCCTTATTATACCCAAACATGTGTACTGGTTGTTCTTTTCATTCAACGAACGACGACGAATTCTCTACCCATCTTACGATCGATTTCCCGCTGCCAGGTCAGAATGGTTTCCCTTGAATAGGGAATGACTGTTCGGGCTACGGGAGCGAGGGTAGTTTCATTTCGAAAATTTTGCCAGAACCAGTGGGTGGCCAAGCTGAGTTCATCAGACATCTCTAGTAGGGTTTCCCGGTCGATCGAGGGAGGGTAAAGGGTGGTTCGTATTTCCAGCCGGTCGGGGGTTTGGAGAGCTTCCCCGAGAGTTTGCCGAACGGCGGTTCCGGCTTCAATCGTGGTCAGTGCGGCATATCGTTCGAAGGGGATTTTGAAATCGATTCCCCACCGGTCGATCAAATTAGACCGATTGAGCCGGGAAAATTCATCCGGAAAACTTCCGTTGGTGTCCATTTTGACGAGAAATCCCAGAGCCTTGACTCGTTCCAGAAAATTTTTTAGATGGGCGGCGTGGAGCAAGGGCTCCCCTCCGGTCAACACGACCGCATCGACCATGGTATGCCGGGCGGCGAGAAAAGTTAGGATCGTTTTTTCCGGAAGAGGGGGGAGCCCAGGGCTGAGGAAGGCAAACGACGGGTTGTGACAATAGGGACAACGAAAATTGCACCCTCCAGTGAAGAGCACCGTGGCGATATGTCCCGGATACTCGATCAAACTGACTTTTTGCCATCCGTAAAACATGATTGCTCCTTGTAAGTTTAGTGATTTTAGTGACCAGTGATCGGCAACCAAGGGCTGGCCTCTTCCTCACTGCCTGGAATTATCGCTTCCTCACTGAACACCCCCCGGCCATAAGCCTGTCACCGCCCCGCAGGCAGGGGCCGAAAACGATGCCGTCTCCTCCTGCTGTTGCCACCTTGCCTTGGATTCCCTTCGCCACCGGCGGGTTCCTCCCGTATTTGCTCTTTCTCATCTCACCGACCTTGTGGTATTCTCGGTTGTCGCCTGGAGGACATATTCCTTCCGGGCTTGGAATTCCGCCTGTTTTCCCCGGTTCCAGCGATTGATCGGCCGGTAGTAGCCGACGACCCGGGAATAGACTTCGGTTTCGGTTTCGCAATCCGGACACGCTTTGATTTTTCCCGGGAGATACCCATGATTAGGACAGATGGAAAAGGTTGGGGTGATGGTGAGATAGGGGATAGAGTACCGTTCAAAGGCCCTCCGGATAAAAAGACTTGCCGAGATAGGATGAGGAGTTTCCGGCAGGAAGGCGTGGAAAACCGTTCCTCCGGTGTAGAGCGTTTGAAGTTCGTTCTGGTGTTCCAGGGCCTCGAAAGGATCGTCGGTATAGTTGACCGGGAGGCAGGAACTGTTCGTGTAGAAGGGCGCCTCGCCCCCCGAGGTGATGATGTCCGGGTAACGGTTTCGATCGTGCTTGGCCAGCCGATAACTGGCTCCCTCCGCGGGAGTGGCTTCGAGATTGTAAAGGTTGCCGGTTTCTTCCTGGAAATTGGTGAGGTGGTGCCGCATAAAAGCCAGGACCCGCATCGCGAATGCTTTACCCTCTTTATCGGCGATGGAAACACCCAAGAAGTTCTCACAAGCTTCGTTCATTCCCACCAGGCCAATAGTGGAAAAATGATTGCGAAAGGTTCCCAGGTAGCGTTTGGTGTATGGGAGAAGTCCGTTTTTCATATTCCGTTCCACCACCTTACGCTTGATCTCGAGGGCCGTTTTAGCGATGGTCATCATCCGGGCGAGACGAGAAAAGAAAGCCTCCTCGCTTTTACTTAAATAGGCGATACGGGGGAGATTCACAGTGACGACACCGATGGAACCGGTCTTGTCCGCTGACCCAAAAAGACCTCCTCCGCGATTACGTAGAGTGCGCAAGTCGAGTTGCAACCGGCAACACATGGAACGGACGTCTCCGGGGCGTATGGTGCTCGAAATAAAGTTTTGAAAGTAGGGCACGCCGTACTTGGACGTCAGCCTCCACAAAAGCAAAGCGTTTTCTGATTCCCATGGAAAATCGCGGGTGATGTTATAGGTGGGAATGGGAAAGGAAAATACCCGACCGGCGAAGTCTCCTTCGAGCATGACTTCAATGAAGGAGCGGTTGATCATGTCCATTTCCCCCTGGTAATCGCCGTACGTTCCAAGATCGGGGCGCTCTTGGCCCCCGATGATCACCGGACGGTTCCGAAGGTCTTCCGGTACGATCCAGTCGAAGGAAAAATTAATGAAGGGGGCCTGGCTACCCCAACGGGAAGGAACGTTCATGGCAAAAACCATCTGCTGGATGAGTTGCTTCACCATCCGGTAGTTCAGGCGGTCGAAGCGGATGAAGGGAGCCAAATAGGTATCCACCGAGTTGAATGCCTGAGCACCGGCGAACTCCATCTGCATGGTCCCCAGGAAATTGACCATCTGACCGGTGAGCGCGGAAAGGTGTTTGGCCGGCCCGGCGGCGACCTTGTCCTTGACGCCGCCAAATCCCTCCCGGATCAACTCCTCGATTGACCAGCCGGCACAGTAGGCGGTAATCCCGTAAGAGAGATCATGGATATGAAGGTCGGCGTTGACGTGGGCGTCCCGCACTTCGTCGGGATAGATCCGATTCAGGGTGTAATGAGCCATCACCGAACCGGCGGTGTGAAGGACGAGCCCCGGATAGGAGTAGGTGGTGTTCGAGTTTTCCTGGGTTCGCCAATCGGCCTGCATGAGGTAGTCTTGGACAATTTTTTCTACGTCTACCGCGGCCTTGAGGGCTTCCCGGGTTTCCTGCCTTTTCCGGCGATAGAGAATATAAGCCTTGGCTACCTTGGAGAAACCGTTCTCAATCAAGACTTCTTCAACCGTGTCCTGAATGGTTTCGATGTCCACCTCTTGGCCCGGTTCGAAAAAAGTGTCCGCCCCGAAGCGTTCGAACAAACGGATAGTCGCCAGACGGCTCAATTCGTCGGGCACGGTTTCCGATGTTTCGCCAACCGCTTGAAACGCTTTATAAATAGCCCGTTCGATACGAAGCCGGTCAAAGGGCACGCTTCGCCCGTCTCGCTTGCGGACCTGGCGGGGAGCCATTATCTCACTATAGTTTTTCACTCAAAATCCCTCCCACTCAGGATAGATCGTCATAATTTTTCCTGTTGATTTTTCAATGTGGCCAGAACATCGATGAACTGGTCGACATCCCGGAACTCCCGATAGACCGAGGCAAACCGTACATAAGCCACCTGGTCGATCCCTTTGAGCTTTTCCATAACTTTTTCACCGATCCGGGAAGAGGGAACTTCGTCGTATCCCTCTTCCCGGACTGCCTGCTCGATTTCTCCGGTCAGCGATTCGAGCGTTTCGATGGGCACCGGCCGTTTTTCACAGGCCTTGAGCATGCCTTTCAAAATTTTCCCCCGGTCAAAAATCTCTCGTTGGCCGGTTTTTTTCACCACGACCAGCGGTTCCCGCTCGTGACGCTCGAAGGTAGTAAACCGGCGGCTACAGGCCGAGCATTCCCTTCTCCGCCGGACGCCGCTGCCACCTTCGGTCACCCGAGAGTCGATCACCCGGGAATCCGCTTCGTTGCAATAGGGACAGTACATACCGTTTACCTACTATATATGGACATTATTTCAAGAAACATACAACATATTGTGTTAATAGGATACTCTAACTCATCTCAAAAAGCAATCCACCATCATTGATTTTTTTTGCCGGGATACACCTTGACAAATTCATTCCTTCATAAAATATTTTCTACAACCTATTGACAACCAGTAAGGCTAAATGGTAGATTACCCTTCGTTGAAACTAAGCTAATTAGGTAGAACTAATAAGGAGCCGGTATGGCCACCCAAGGGCGTATTTCTCCTTCTTTACAGGATTACCTGGAAACCATCCTGGAGTTGGCCGGGGAAAAAGGAGCGGTCAGAATCACCGATATTGCCGATCACCTGGGCTTTACCAAGCCCAGCGTCCACCAGGCCGCCCGCGATCTGGTCAAAATCGGCTACCTGAAACAGGCGAAATACGGGCCGGTGGAATTGACCCGACGGGGACGGGAACAAGCGCGACAAGTTCTGGAAAAGCATCGCGTTGTCTACCGCTTTTTGGTTGAACTGCTGGGAGTGGATCCCGAGACCGCGGAAAAAGACGCCTGTCGCATCGAGCACGTCGTTAGTCCGCTTACCTTCCTGAAGCTGTCGGAGTTCCTGGATAAAACAGACGTGAACAAAACAGAGGAAAAGTCCCCCTGATAACAATTCCCTCGCTACTGCTACAGGAGGAGGAAGGGAAAAAATTTTAAATAAAAGTTAGTAGCACCAAACTTCCAAAATCCGAAAGGAGAGAGAACGCGATGTTACGCAGGAAAATCACGAGGCTGTTTATGGTTGGCATGGCAGGGGCGCTCATGTTGCAGCTCTTTTTCCCGCTGTATGGTTACGGGAACGAAGCGGAGAATGCGCGTCCTGATTTAGGGGTAGTCAACGTTTACACTGCTCGTCATTACGGGGTGGAACCAGTATTTGAGGCCTTCACCACGGAGACAGGCATTGCCGTCCGCTTTACGACGGGTAGCGATGCGGTCTTGCGAGAGCGGATCAGGGTCGAAGGCAGACATACTCCTGCCGACATATATCTGGCGGTGGATGCCGGCAACCTCTGGTTGGCCGCACAGGATGGCCTGCTTGCACCGGTGGCCAGCGATGTGCTGGTTGCCAATATTCCGGAAAACTTGCGGGATCCGGAGAATCGATGGGTGGCCCTGACCAAGCGCGTGCGCACCATCATGTATCATCCGGACCGGGTAAATCCGGAAGAGCTTTCCACCTATGAAGCGCTGGTTGACCCCATGTGGCAGGGGCGCTTGTTGATGAGGCCGGCCACCCATTCGTATACCCAGTCGCTGGTGTCCAGTCTGATAGCGGCGCACGGCTACGACCAGGCTAAGGAGATTGTCCGGGGTTGGGTGGCCAACAATCCTACGCTGATCGACAGCGACACGCGTCTTCTGGAAACGTTGGCCGCCGGAGGGGGTGACCTGGCTATTACCAACCACTATTACTTGGGACGTCTGCTTGAGGCGGACCCGGCATTTCCGGTACGCGTCTTCTGGGCTAATCAGGAAGAGCGGGGCGCACATGTCAATATTAGCGGCGGCGGTGTGACAACGCATGCGCCTAACAGGGAAAATGCGGTTAAGTTTTTGGAGTGGCTGTCCAGTCCCCAGGGACAGAAGCTGTTTGCCGACTCCAACCACGAATTTCCAGCCAATCCCCAGGTAGAGCCACATCCCATCATTGCCGGGTTCGGGCGCTTTGTCTCGGATCCCCTGAGTCTGGCTGAGCTTGGCCGGTTACAGCCCGATGCCATCAAACTGTTGGACGAGGCCGGCTATAGATAGACACAATGAGGACATTAATAACTCGTTTTCCCTTTATTAGGAACGGGCAGGGGCTCCGCACCCTGCCCGTGTTTCCATTGTTGATAGCTCTGTTGATCGTGTTGCCGGTGTTGGTGGTAGGTTCTGCCGTGCTGACTCCTACCAGGGAAGTATGGGCCCACTTGGCTCGGACGCTACTGCCGGAGATGAGCCGAAACACGCTGTTGCTTTTGCTTGGTGTCGGGGTGGGCACTCTCATCCTGGGGGTTGGCTTGGCTTGGTTGGTGACCGCTTATCGTTTCCCTGGTCGGAACGGGCTAGAATTGTTGTTGGTACTGCCTATGGCGGTGCCCACCTATGTGCTGGGCTTTGTCTACGTGGCCACTTTTGATTTTGCCGGACCGGTTCAGACTTTTTTGCGGGGTTATTTTACCGACCTCGCCTGGTTTCCGGAAATTCGTTCAGGGACAGGGGCCATCCTGGTGATGACTCTGGTTTTATACCCTTATGTCTACCTGTTGGCTAAAGCCGGATTCCGGGAACAGTCCGGAGCGCTTATTGAATCTGCCAGGGTTATGGGGTATGGTTCAGTACCCATTTTTTTCCGTGTTGTTCTGCCTTTGGCCAGACCCACCATCGCGGCAGGAGTGGCGTTGGCTGTCATGGAGGCCTTAGCGGACTTTGCCACCGTACGGTTTTTTAATTTCCCGACGTTGTCTGACGGGGTCATTCGCGTCTGGCACGGCATGATGGATCTACGTGCCGCCTCTGAACTGGCTGGGGTTCTGGCCGCGGTAGCTTTGGTCATAGTTCTCTTGGAGCACGCCTTGCGTGGTCGTTCCCGCTATTTCCAGACGGGTGGTAAAGCCCCTGGGATTACGCCGACCACCCTGCTGGGTTGGCGCGGTTGGCTGGCAATGGCAGCTTGTTTGCTGGTAGGGACAGCGGCTTTTCTTCTGCCGGTTGGGCAACTCTTGTCCTGGACCTTGCGGGAGTTGCCTAAGTTGCCGGCGGGAACTATGACTGTCTACGCGCAGCTGACTCGCAACACTCTACTGCTTTCATTGATGGCGGCATTCTTGGTCACCATCGTGGCTATGTTGCTGGCCAGCAGTATCCGGCTAAACGGCAGCAAGGTAGGTTTTGCATTGACCAAACTCGCCACCAGCGGTTATGCTATGCCTGGGGCGATGATCGCCATTGGTATTATCGTGCCTTTGTCTTCTTTTGACCATGCCTTGAACGACGTCATCGAAGCGTGGACGGGCAGGAGTATAGGATTACTTTTAACCGGTTCGATAATGGGCCTTCTTTATGCCTATGTTGTCCGTTTTATGGCCATCAGCTTCAACAGCGTGGACACCAGCCTGGAAAAAATAACCCCGAATATAGCGGCGGCGGCCAGGGTTTTAGGCGCCAAACCATGGAGATTGGCCTGGCGTATTCATTGGCCGCTGGTGGCGCCCGGTATGCTGGCCGGCGCGACCCTGGTTTTTGTAGACGTGATGAAAGAGTTACCAATTACGGTGATGTTGCGACCATTTGGCTACGACACGCTGGCGGTTTGGGTCTGGCAGATGGCTGCTGAGTCAGCTTGGGCAGGTGCTTCTTTGCCGGCACTGGTCATCGTGCTGGCAGGCTTGGTGCCGGTGGCTTTGCTCACCCGGGCAGCATCCCGCAACAACTAAAGGAATGAGTGAAAGATGTTGCTGAAAAAAAGCGTCCATGGGAGTTGTCCGCTGGAGACCGAACCGGCTTATGTAGAGCTTGACAATGTGTCTAAGTCCTTTGCGACGGTCAAGGCAGTCTCGCGACTGACAATTGGCATCGGCAAAGGAGAATTTTTCACCTTGCTTGGGCCGTCAGGTTGTGGAAAAACGACGACCTTACGGTTAATTGCGGGACTTGATCGGCCTGATGAAGGCACAATCACTGTCGGCGGGGAACCAATGGCCGCGCAAAATACGTGGATTCAGCCTGAAAATAGAGCTATCGGGGTAGTTTTTCAGGATTACGCTTTATTTCCGCATATGACCGTCTCACAAAACGTCGCTTTCGGTCTCAAGGGCTGCCGGAGGGAAAAAGTTAGGGAAAGAGTAGACGAAATGCTTGATCTGACAGGATTGACCGGCTTAGGTGGCCGATACCCGCACGAGCTTTCAGGTGGTCAGCGGCAAAGGGTAGCGTTGGCCCGCTCGCTGGCTCCCAGTCCCCGGGTGATATTGCTGGACGAACCTTTCTCTAATTTGGATGCGGACTTGCGGGAAGAGCTGCGTGGCGAGACAAAGCGCATTCTCAAGGGGCAGGGGGCTACTACTATTTTGGTAACTCATGATCAGGAAGAAGCTTTCTCCCTCTCCGACAGGGTGGGAGTTCTCAATAAAGGCGCCCTGGAACAGGACGGCACTCCTGCCGAAATCTACCATCATCCGCGTAGCCGGTTCGTGGCCGACTTTGTCGGTAAGGCTGATTTTATCGATGGAGTGGTTGAAGACAATATAGTTAAATCTGTTTTTGGCCCTTTCCCCCTTAACGATAAAACAAACCATAAGAGCGGAGGGGTGGAATTGATGGTCAGGCCGGATGACGTCACTTTCAGCCTTGATTCCACAGGGGAAGCCACTATCATTGAAGCTCGCTTTTGTGGAGCGTCAATTCTATACTCGCTTCAGCTGGGCAACGGTAAAACCATCCACGCCATCAGGCCGTCGACGGAAATGACTCCGGTGGGTACCCGAGTGTGCGTGAAACTCGATACCCGCCACATAGTGATTTTCTCCAAACAGTGACATATGGGCCATCGCCATTTGGCTTAATCCAGCGTGAAAAACCGCGTTATAGTAAATTTGATTCTACTACAATAAGTAATTTTGCTGCAGAAGAACGAAGGAAGCCGGGGCCTCAGTTGCCTAAATCAGCCGCCGAAACCACCGCATTTTCGAAGTAAAAAGACCAAGGATGGCCTTTTTAGCATCACTGCAACCGGACGTGGTCATTGAGGCGTGCGAGAAAATGCCAGATGAGGCGGGGCTGATGGCAACGGGGCCTCGCTGAAATGAGTTTTTGCAGCAAAATCAAATGTTAATAAGGAAGCAAAGAGCTGGGTCTAATTGGCTTTATTTTCTGAGGTGACCATCCCCAGAAAGTACCTATGGAAGCGGAGGTCGTCGGTCAGTTCGGGATGAAAGGAGGAAACCAGCAGTTTACCCTGTCGGGCGGCGACGACAGTGCCGTCATCCAAGCGGGCCAACACTTCCACGTCGCCGATGATCCCTTCGATCAAAGGGGCTCTTATAAAAACAGCCGGAAAGGGTTTCTTACCCAGCTCTGAAATAGCGAGTTTGGTCTCGAAGCTTTCCTTTTGCCGTCCGAATGCGTTGCGCCTGACGGCGATTTTCATCAAGCCGAGTGGTTCGACAGTAGAATCAGGGACTTCATCAGCCAGCATTATCATTCCGGCACAGGTGCCCCAGATGGGCAGACCATTTTTCGCCCGGTCTTTGATTATGTCGGTCAACTGGTAATGAGCCATCATTTTGCTGATAGTGGTACTCTCTCCACCCGGAATGATCAGCCCATTCACTCCCTCGAGGTCTTCCGGCAAACGGACAGCCACAGATTCCACTCCCAGTTTTTTCAGGATGGCGATATGTTCAGCAAAGGACCCCTGCGAGGCCAGCACCCCTATCTTCATACAAAACCACCGGTTACCAACCCCGGGTTGCCAGCAGACTGTCGGTGGGAATTTGTTTGATATCCAGTCCGGGCATCGCGTCGCCGAGCTGTCTGGAGACTTCGGCGATGATTTTCGGATTCTGGTAGTGAGTGGTGGCTTTGACGATGGCAGCGGCCCTGGCGGCCGGATTGCTGGATTTGAAAATGCCCGAACCGACGAAGACCCCATCAGCCCCCAATTGCATCATCAAGGCGGCGTCGGCCGGGGTAGCCACGCCGCCAGCGGCGAAGTTGACCACCGGCAGCCTGCCTGTTTTGCAGACTTCTTCCACCAGGTCAAAGGGTGCGCCCATTTCCTTGGCTATGGTCATCAGCTCTTCCTGTGGGGTATTAACCAGTTCGCGCATGGCGCCTGTTACAGCACGCATATGCCGCACTGCTTCTACGATGTTTCCCGATCCGGCCTCTCCCTTGGTTCGCATCATAGCGGCGCCCTCACCGATGCGGCGCAGGGCTTCACCGAGGTCGCGACAGCCGCAGACGAAAGGCACCTTGAAATTGTGCTTCCAGATATGATAATTTTCATCCGCCGGGGTCAACACTTCTGATTCATCGATGTAATCTATGCCAAGGGCTTCCAGAACTTGGGCCTCGACGAAGTGACCGATCCGGCATTTAGCCATTACTGGTATGGTAACCGCTTTCATAATAGCTTCTATGATGGTCGGATCCGACATTCTGGCTACGCCGCCGGCAGCGCGGATGTCAGCGGGTACTCTTTCCAACGCCATCACCGCGCAAGCGCCCGCCTCTTCGGCGATTTTAGCGTGCTCGGCAGTGACCACATCCATAATCACCCCGCCCTTGAGCATCTGGGCCAGCCCGGTCTTGACTTTCCAGGTACCTGTTTCCATGTCTTGTTGCCGCTCCCTCTTACTGTTTTTATAGGTGCTCGAATCTGACCAAGATTTTACTCTTGTTAGATCTGTTTATCAACCACAATAAAGATAGCGGGACACTGATATTCGCAATTTCCGATCTTGTAAAAGGCCACCATAGACTCCCCAGGTAGGTTGATAGCGACACCAAATCTTCAGTAAGGAGGAATATCCGATGGCCAAAGGGCATGGTCCCCCAATCTCCAGAAAAAGCTCCGGGAATCCATCAGCGAACCGGACCCCCGCCAGGCCATGCTTGAGGTTCCCGATACCTTGCGGTAACGGGAGGCAAAACCCGCACCACTGGTTGTTCCGGCTCCCGGGAGAAGGGTTGATCTCCGGCTGATAACCATCTGCCTGTTGATGTCAATGGCAGAATAAAAATACCCAAGCAGCCATTGCGAAGGAACTAACGGTTCAGGAATCCGGCATCCGGCTCCGCTTCGAAGCCCAGCATGGGGATAAATCCTTTGTTGAGCTTGCTGACGAGGTGTTGGGGCACATAATCGTACATTTAATGCATTACGCCTGGGGTATAACCTTGGAGGAATACTTTTCGACCTGATTCTCTGATGGCCCAGCCTGCATCATGAAAGGCGTCCAGAACACGATTAATCTCCTCTTGGCTCATGGGCGGCGGCTCAATATCTATTGTGACCAAAAAACCCGCTGTTTTTGCTAAGAAGGTACAGGCAGTATTGGTTCATACTAATACCTTCCCGCTGAGACATTTCAGACAATTCCTTATGGAGAGATCTTGGAATGCGAAGCTTGAACTGCCCGGAATATTTCTCCAGCGCATTGGCTTCCGGTACTTCATATCCGCTTTCCAATGCCGCCGTCAACCACTGCTTTTTCGCATCCTCAAGCATTTCCATTCCCTTTTCCAAATTGTCGGCACAGGTCAAACAGCCTTTAAGTTCGGGAATCGACAGCACATACCCACCCTCGGTTTCATCCTTGACAATTTCAATTTTATAATTTAAACCCATGAAATATTCTAAATTCTTCACGCTCACTCCTCCCCACTTTCTATAATATCCTTGACCAGCCTGACATACGCAAGCCTTATGGGCTCATTTTCGGGAATGGTGATAGGTGGTTTTCCCTGTTTTCTGAAAGTCCAATGACTGCTGCCGCTACCCGGATTTTTCCCCACATAGCCATAGCTTTCCAAGATCCTTTGAATCTTTGTGAACCTTACATCCTTCGACAATGCGGTTATTTTGCTTAATAGCTTTTCCCATTTCGACAAGCTTATCACTACCTCTTATCCGGCATTGTATATTGTAGCGTGGTGTCATATATGGTGTCAAGATTCCGAATTGACTCATCAATTATCTTAAGGAAATTCAATCGTTGCCTCACCAAAATATCTAAAGATACTTTATCATGCCTTCCAGAGTCTGATCGAGGTCGGTTGTCAATAGTGGACACCAAACATTGATTCTACTGCAATAAGTAATTTTGCTGCAAAAGAACGAAGGAAGCCCGGGCCTGAGCTGCCTGAATCAGCCGCCGAAATCACCGCATTTTCGCAGTAAAAAGGCCAAGGACGGCCTTTTCAGCAGCACTGTAACCGGACGTGGTCATTGATGCGTGCAAGAAAACACCAGATGAGGCGGGGCTGATGGCAACGGGGCCTTGCTGAAATGAGTTTTTGCAGCAAAATCAATATTTCATGCTGCCAGTCGTTTTTCATAAAACCATCGGGTGGTGGAAATCGATCGACGCCTATCAGCATAGTCTTACAAAAAAAACCGGCCTGATTGTCGGGAAACGCTTGTGCTGCAAAACTTTTCGGGCTTTATTATTGCCAGGGGGAGGGTGAAGTTAAGTTAGGTGTCGCTATCAACTTTCCGGGGGGAGTCTTCGGTGGCCTTTTGCAAGACCGGAAATTGCGAACTCAAGTGTCCGCTATCTTCTGAGGGAATGAGTGAAAGTCTTCGCCTCCCTAACCCCGACCGGGCGGTCCGCCCGGTCGGGGTTAGGGAGGCGTTTAGCTTATTGCGCTTCGGTTTGAAGGGTGAAGGTGGCCAGGATCTTTTCGATTAGCGGCTGGTAGGTCTCGTAGGTGGCGGCGCTTGTGCCGGTCATCAGGAACATTTCCAGTCCGGCTTCCCCCGGCGTTTTCAGGGCGATGAACACGCCGTACTGATCGGTGCCCCGGTTGAAGGCGACGACTTTACGGGCTTCCCGGGCGAGGAAGGCGATGGTTTCGTCGCTTTGAATCTGGACATCTTCACCTTGCATGGTGAACATGTCCAGGTAGCCGGCCAGGCCCTCACCCAGCGCCAGGAGCAGGTAGAGATCCGGTTGGGCTATTTCACCCAGGTACCAGGCCATTTCCTGGTCGCTGAGGCCGATGACCTCCTCGAGCCTCAGCCATTCGGGGGGGAGCTGGAAGGTGATCTCCCCCAGGGTTATGGTCTGCCATTCGTCCTGGGCCGCGGCGCTTCCCGGGGCGAACAGGGCGATGAGAAAAAGGGTGGTGATACCGAGTAAAAGGGCTCTACGCATCGCGTGACCTCCTTGAGCATGGTGGTATGGGTAATCGGTGATCGGCCGTGAAGATCGGAAATGACCTCCCTTTCCGGCGGTTGGGCCATCTCCGGGAACCCTCCCGTCTATGATGTAATTTTGATTCTACTGCAATAAGTAATTCTGCTGCAAAAGAACGAAGGAAGCCGGGGCCTAAGTTGCATAGATCAGCCGCCGAAATCACCGCATTTTCGCAGCAAAAAGGCCAGGGACGGCCTTTTCAGCATCACTGTAACCAGACGTGGTCATTGATGCGTGCAAGAAAACACCAGATGAGGCGGGGCTGATGGCAACGGGGCCTTGCTGAAATGAGTTTTTGCAGCAAAATCAATATTTAGAATGCTCCTCCCCGGCCCCCCCCGGAGCCCCCGCCGAATCCGCCCCCGCCTCCGCCGAATCCGCCTCTTCCCCCGAATCCGCCGGAGGATTTGCTCGTGGCCTGGGTGATGGTTAGTGCGGCCGTGGAGTGCAGGCCGTACATTTGAGCACCGAACAGATAAAACCCGGCGCCGTAGAAGTGACCGTGCCGACTCTGGGCTTCCCAAACCTCCCGGGGGATTAGTTGTTGCAGGTGCCTCATGACCTGGCTGGCCAAGCCCAGCGCCGTGGCGTAAACCAGGTATTTTTCCCAGAGGACCACCGATTCGGGGGGATGTTCGGACAGGAGGGAGTAGTCGGTGAGGTAGCGGCTGAAATTATTCCACTTCAGGTAGTATTTCCGTCCTTCCCGGGTCCAGCGCCCGAAGAAATCCCGCCGGACGAAAAGAATTCCCCCGCCGCCGAACCAGAAAGCACCGGCCAGCACGGTGAGGAAGGGGAGAAGGTGGCCGGTGGTCGGCTGCAAGGCCATTTCGACCACAACGGTAGAGACGAGCATCATCAGCACGGCCAGAAATTTGGCCAGGTAATTCCCGGTTTGCTGGAGATAGTGGCGACTCGTCACCGATGCGCGGACCAGGGACTCATAAGCGGACAGGCTGGAATTGAAGCTGCGGGCCTCGCTTAAGGAATTCCGGAGTTTGTGCTCGATATCGTCGAAGCGGAAGACCCCTTCGGAGGAAAACTTTTTCAGAAGTTCCAGGAGTTGGATTTCAGACTGGGCCAGCCCTTTCGTTTCATTCGGGTTTGTCAGGCGGATGGTTGGTTTGCCCTCCTCGTCCTGGAAATCGATCACATCCCTTTGGTAAAGGTGCATGAGGGTTGCGGCCAGGCCGTCGCGATCAACCGGGCCGGCCATGTTCTTAACCATGGCGTTGACGAAATCGGGTGGATCGTCGGAAGGAAGCTCCCGTTCGTAGATGCCCTGGTAGGGGATTTCGGGTTCTTTCCCCATGAACCAGAATATGAGGATCAAGAGAACGATGAAGGCCAGAAGGGCCATGGTCCAGGGGAACCAGGCTTCCCGTTGGTGGGCCCGGTATCCCGCTTCGATCTGGGCGATCTCGCGAAGACTCAGGGTGGGGTTGTCCACCGCGTAGCGCATGGCCGGAAGCGGATCGGCCAGGAAGCGGACCTCGGCGAAGGTTTCGGGGGGGAGATTTTGGGCGGTGATCAGGAAGCGGTTTTCCAAGCGTTCTACCGGGAGGGTGGGGTGAGTGTACACGCCGGTGATCTTCACCTCCGGGGGAAACTCGAAAATACCCCGCACCTCACCGGCGGGCGCGTCCCAGCCTCCCCAGAACTGGCGAAAGACCTGGGCGACGTCTTGCCCGTTCTCGAATACTTGCTTGGCGGTATAGGTGACGTGGAGGGTGAAGCGGGATTCTTCCCGGGGGTTCAGGCGTTCTTCGCTCCCCTGGGGGACCAGCCACACCCGGGCTGCGAAGCCGGAGTCGGTGTGCTGGAG
Source organism: Atribacteraceae bacterium (assembly GCA_035477455.1). NCBI lineage: Bacteria > Pseudomonadati > Atribacterota > Atribacteria > Atribacterales > Atribacteraceae > Atribacteraceae bacterium. Next base: position 6,298 of record DATIKP010000055.1, on the reverse strand, counting down.
AAACTCGACGGACCGCTTCTCGATTCCCTCGGTCCACAGCCTTACATTGTCCATGGTCACGTAGCGGTCAGGAGGGATTTCCCGGAAGACTCCCCGGAAGGGCTTGCGCATGAGGTATTCGATGGTTTCGTGGACTTCCACCCGGCCGTCTGGCAACATCCGCTGCTCGATGACCGCGGACTCGACCTGGTACAGAGCATCAAAATACCATAGGAAATAGGGATTACCTCCCACGTACTGGATCAGAATGAAGAGGAGGGCCAGGATGATGACTCCGACAATCCGTATGATGGGTTTTTTGGCGCGCATCGCCTTCACCTCGCTAACCGGAATGCGGGAAACCGGCGGAAAGCGGTTCGGTCACCCGAGTAAACGGTAAGGACAATGTCATTGTATACCAAGCCCAGCCCGGGTGTAAATAGTTTAGTAAATAGCCGGGAAAGCGGCGCCGCTGTCGCCGTCTCCCACCTATCCCCCGGTTTGCGCCGCTTGCGGTCCCATTGTATTCCATCGCGCGTTCGCTTGACAGCGCCGGGCGGCTGTCTTACCATGAGGAAAAGGACGATCGTTCCGGAAGGCTCGCCGGAAGATCACGGAAAGGAAAAGACATGCGCTTGCTCGAAAACGCGATCGACCTGTCGGAGTTAAAGGTCATGGCCGAGTGTTCTTTCGGGAACCTGGTCAAGGCGGTGGTGGATGTCGGGCGGAATATCATGGTGGTCGATGCCGAACTTCATTCCGACCAGGAAGCCTTCTTGCTTGAGCAGGGGGCCTGTCAAAATAATCTATGGGGGATCAATCTCTATCCGGAAAATCCGGAAGACAGTTTCATCGAATTCGATTCCTTGATCAATATCCGGCCCCGGTCGGCCAATCGCGGTAGAGGCGTGGAAGACCCCCTGATCCGGGAAAAGATCGTCTCTATCGTTACTAAGCTGGTGAGACGGTGACCGTATTTCATAAAGAACTGGCCGGCGGGCGATGGCGGACTTTCCCGTTCATCGAGCAAATGGCCAACGTCGGAAGTGAGATCGAGCGGGCGATGGCCTGGCGGAAGCGGGGGAGCGTCGCTGACAGCGCCGCGGCCTTCGAGCGGGGCCTGGAACTCCTTGACCTGACCATCCAGGACCCCGGGAACCGGAAGCGTCTGCGGGAACTGTGCCGGCTCCGCGAGGCGCTGGCCGATTATTTTGTGGGGGAAAATACCTATCGTTCCACCGATGAACTCTGGCGGAACTATTTTTACTCCTTCGCCTACGCGGCGAGGCGGGAGCGGGAATGACCGGCGAAGGCTTAGCCCTCCCAGGCCAGGCCGCGCGTGGGAACCTTACTCCGGGCGAAAAAAAGTCTCTACCCGCGCCTTTCTCCCGCGGTGCATTGATACCGGTTAAAAGCGTAACGCGGATGCCGTGAAACGAGGCGAAGGGTCGGATCGGGAAGGAAGGGAGGGTCCGCCCGGCCGATCTGGCGACCTGGCGGGGGTGGCCACTCCCGCCGGAGCGGGATCCGGCGGGAGAAAGCACGGCTTAAACCATATCCAAAGGGCCGTGGAAATAGGTGTCGAAACCCAGGTATTTCTGGAAGGCCTCGTTGAGGACATCGCCGGAGTAGGAAAGGTTGAGCGCCACGTGGTGCTCGAATCCACCCTCGCACAGATGGTTAAGAAGGTCCTGTAGCTCGGGGATATCCACGATGCCGATACCCCCGAAGGTGTCGATCCGCTCGGGAAGTATCTCTCCTTCGGCGATGTAGGCGGTGATCCCGCCGGTCGTGTCGTCGGTGGCCAGCCGGGCCAGGGTGGCCGGCCCGGCTGGGATGGTGCCGTAGCAGGTCCCGTAGGCTTGGTCTTTGGATACGGCGGACGAGGAGAGGATGTCACCGAAACCCATGCGCGGGTTCTCCAGCAGGGAGCGCGGGTAGTTGGAACAGTGGAAGAGCACCGCTTTGTCCGGGTCGTCCCCGTAGTTGTTGTTCCAGTCGACCAGCGCCGACGGAGTGCCGGAGGCCAACTGCAGGGCGTACATGCCCAATCCGCCGGTCAGGTCCACCTCGCAGGCGGCGGGAAGTAATTTTTCACTGAACATACTCATTACCGTACAGGGCATGATCCCGTAATTTTTCTGGATCGACGTCCAGCACTGGAAGGCAAAGAGCTTCACCCCGCTGGCGGCGATCCACTCGTCAAGGACCACGGCCAGCTTGGCCATCTTCGTAAGCGATGCTTCGGGGACTCCCTCGCTGGGAATATAGGCTTTGATTTCCGCCAGTTTGCCGGTGACCTTTGCCTCACTATCCGCCAGGCGGTTGGCCTGACCGATGATTTCCGACAGATCGGCGGTTTCCACAGAGATACCGAAGCTTTCCAGAATTTTTTCCGAGAAGCGGACCGTATTGAAGGCGTTTGGTCGGGCACCGATCGCCCCTGCTTTTAGATTCTTGAAGCCGTTGACCACCCGGCAGACGGCGGAAAACCAGGCGATGTCGCCGGCGAAAATCTCCGAGTCCGGGTGCACGGTGTGTTCCCCGGTCAGGGAAAAGGGGATGCCGAATTGCCTGAGATTGCTGCAGACCGACAACTTTCCACAGAAGCTGTCCCGGCGGCTCTCGATGGTCATGGTGGAGGGATCATCGGGGAAGGCCTGGACCAGCACCGGAACATTGAGCCCGGACTGGCGCAGGGTGTGGGCGATGGCCTTTTCGTCGCCGAAATTGGGGAGAGCGACCACCACCCCCGAGATCGTCTTACGGTGCTCGTCGAAAAGTTCCGCGCATTTCCGGGCGTCATCGGCGGTTTCCACCGCCCCGTACCTGGTGTCTTCCGGGGAGAGGCAGACCACATCGTATCCCCAGCCGGTGAGCAGAGAGAGCATCTTTTTCCGTCCGTCCCGGGCCAACTCGGCCGGGAAGAACCCCCGATTTCCCACAATCAGTCCCAGAGTTTGCTTCAAGTGTATAACCTCCCTTATTCTGATGATCAGTCGAGCTAATAGGTCACACCCCTGCGGGATAGCCGACAGGGTCATGTCCACCGCCTGGTTCCAGTATAACCGGCGGACCTTTTTAACCGGTTAAAGATATGTTAAAAAACTTTAACATTCTCTGAATACCCCTTTAATGATTTTATCTTACCATGTCTTTAGTTCGATTTATAGAAAAGGGGGTTTTACTTTATGAAAAAGTCCGCATTCCTGTTGGTGTTTATCGTCAGCTTGTTGGCTGGATCCCCGTTCGCCGGAGCCCAGGAGTCCATCGATATTTCCGGATCCACCACCGTATTGCCCATTTCCCAGATTTTGGCTGAGGCATTCATGGACCTTAATCCCGATGTCGCTATCACCGTTTCCGGCGGCGGGTCGGGTATAGGGATCACCGCTCTGGTCGACGGGATCGCTACGATAGCTCAGTCCTCCCGGAAAATCAGGCAAAGTGAGATCGACAAAGCTACTGAACGGGGCATCAACATTGTCAAAATCGAAATCGCCAAGGACGCCCTGTCCGCCGTAGTCCATCCCAGTAATCCTCTGGAAGATATTTCCATCGATACTCTCCAGAAGATCTATATGGGAGAATTGACCCACTGGAAAGAACTGAATGGCTGGGACAAGGAGATGGTCATCATTTCCCGCGATACCGCCTCCGGTACCTTCGAAGTTTGGAATGAGCACGTCCTGAGAGGCAAAGAGTTGACCCCCATCGCCCTGCGCCTCCCCTCCAACGCCGGTATCCGGGCGGAAGTGACCGGTAATCCTCATGCCATCGGCTACCTCGGTATGGGGTATGTGACCGAGGCGGTCAAAGCCCTGCGGGTCGACGGTGTAGATCCGGTTATGGAAAACGTGCTTGACGGTGATTACCCGATCGCCCGCGGCCTGTTCTATTACGTGGCCGGCGAACCGGAAGGAGCACTCAGGCGGTTCATCGATTTCATCCTGAGTCCGGAAGGCCAGCGCATTGTTGCCGAAGAAGGGTTTATTCCGTTACAATAGTTGTAAATCAGGAGGGTTGAACGAGGGCAGGGGTTTTCGGTCGGGCGCGGCCCAAAGCCCCTGCCGCGCATCGCTACACCATAGCCCTGATAAACCGGGTGCGGGGTCAAGAGAGGTGAGGAAGCAAACTGTGAACGGATCTGTGGCGGACCGTAAACCGGTTGTCTTTATCGTGGAAGATGAAAAGGATGTCGCCGGTTTCGTCAAATATTTTTTGGATAAGGAAGGGTACGCGGTCCAGCACTTCTTATCCGGGGAGAGCTTCCTGGAAGCGGTGTCCAAGGCCTATCCGGACCTGGTTATCCTGGATTTGATGCTCCCCGGCGTCCAGGGGGTGGACGTCTGCCGGTATCTGAAGCAGGACGAGCGCCTGCGGACCGTCCCCGTGATCATGCTCACGGCCAAGGACGACCCCATCGACGTGGTGCTGGGGCTTGAGGTGGGGGCTGATGACTACGTCACCAAACCCTTTCATCCCCGGGAACTCCTGGCCCGGATTAAGGCAGTCACCCGGAGAGCCGTCCTCCGGGAATACGATAGGGGAAGCCTCCTGAAAGCCGGTATTTTTCTGCTCAACGGCGACGAACTGTCCGTCACGGTCGAGGGGGAAGTTTTCGCCTTTTCCTGGCGGGAGTTCAAAATCATTGAACTCCTGGCCCGGAACAAGGGGAAGATCATCAGCCGGGAAACGGTGCTTAACCGCATCTGGGGAAATGACGAGTTCATCACCGACCGGACCGTCGACGTTTATATCGCCAACATCCGGAAAAAACTGGGCGTTCGCAGCGAGCATATTGTGACCGTGCGCGGAGCGGGATACCGGTTTGAACCCTGACTTTCCTGTACTGTCCCTGGTTCTGTTCGCTTCGGGTGCCACCTTGTGCGTGATCGCCCTGGCTGTTTTCCGGTTTGTCTTTCGGTGGAAGCGGTCTTGCCAGGTCCTGTTGGCGAAACTCCCCGACCACGATGGGGTGCTGGATCTGGACACTCGTCTACGGCAGTGTTTCGAGCGATCGGGTGTGGCCTGGGATACCGCACGCTTCCTGCGCTCGGGATTTCTGGATTTGACCCAGCGGGTCGGGCTGGCCGGCGCCCTTTACGATCCGGCGACCCAAGTTATCGAATACAATCCGGCCTTCGCCCGTCAGGCCGGGGTCCGGAACCAGGACCTCTTAAGCATCCACGCCCTAGAATTACCTCTGTTTGGTGATCTGTTCCGGAATCCACCCCCGGCGGAGGGCTTGGTGGAGCTGGGCAATATCAAGCTGAAAATCCACCTCCGGCAAGAGAAGGGGATGGTCATGGCCGTCCTGGAAAACATCGCCGAAAAAGAACAGGAAGAAGCCGACCGGCGGTATTTTTCCAATACGCTCTGGCATGAGATCAAGACTCCGGTGACGGTGATGAAAGGTTTTACCAACATCCTTCTCGAGGAAATCCGCGATCCTTTCCTGTTGAAAGCCACCGCGACCATCGAAAAACAGGTCGACCGCCTTGCAGCCTTGATCGGAAACCTGCGGACTCTGGCCGATAAGCGGAATATGAGCGAAGCCTTGTGCCGTAGTCAGGACGTCACTGACATTCTCCGCCAACAGACCGAACTTTGGCAGGAGGAAGCGGCCAAGCGCAACCTCACCGTGACCCTGCACACGAATACCCCGGAAAAAACCGTCTATGCCCTGCGCTTAACCCGGGGAGATTTCTTCGTCCTGGCCTCCAACCTCATCTCCAACGCCATCAAGTTCACCCAGGAAGGGGGACAAGTAAAGATCAAGACCGAAATCCTGGCCTCCGCCCTATCCCTCGAGATCAACGACAGCGGGCCGGGGGTTCCTCCTCAGCTCCAGGCCATCCTCTATTCCCCGCTGGGATACGAATTCCTGGAAGGGGAGGGCAGCCGGGGGATGGGACTGTATCTGGTCAAGGAAGCGGTGGAGCGGGGTGACGGCCGGATCGCTTTCAAAAGCGCGCGCGAGGGGACATCTTACCGCATCAGCTTGCCCTTCCACGAGGGATCAAAGCCATGACCGTCCGGCAGTTCGGACACGAATTGCCTCATCTAAAATCTTGATGAACTCCTATCGTTGCCTCATTGAAAAATCTTGATATCAGCTAATCTACCTCCAGGAGATATTGAGAGACCGGAGGTAACGAAATGGAGCTGTCGATGAATACCAGAAGAGAAATCGTGAAGAACCTGGCACCGGAGTACCGGAAGGCTACCAAGAAAGAGAAGGGAAAGATCATCGATACACTCGTCCCTCTCACCGGTTACCACCGGACGTACGCCTCCTGGCTGTTGTCGCATCATG